>JAGCXP010000034.1 GCA_017961345.1 Bacteroidales bacterium
ACAAGGCCAATCCCAAGGCCAGCATCTACTTCTGCGACGAAAAAGGCTTTATGGGCATGATGCTTCGCGGTACGATGGAGGTATTGACCGATGCCGCATCGAAGGAGATGATTTGGCGCGAGGGTGACACGGAATACTATCCCGCCGTTGTAACCGATCCAAACTACTGTGTGCTGAAGTTCACAGCGATCGATGGCCGCTTCTACAGCGATTTTTATCCCCGCAGTTTTTTGATTGACTGATCCGTACGAAATCCATTCAAACTTGCCAAGATGGATTTCATGGATCAGAATAGGTTCTTAGCGCACCAGAAAAAAGCCCAGTGCAACCAGGGCGATACCGGCAACGACACTGACGGCCACATACCCGGCAAAGCCCCAGACATGGCCGCCTTGCAACATGATCAACGCCTCCTTTGAGAAGGTGGAGAACGTCGTAAAACCGCCGCAGAGCCCGACAGTCAGGAACAAGGCCCAGTTGCCGCCCTCCGTGCCGTTCTTACTGAACAGGCCCCACAGAAGGCCGATGAGGAAGCAACCGGCCAAGTTCACGGCCAGTGTTGCCCATGGGAATCCTTTACCGACGCCTTTCATCGCCAGGGATATCAGATACCTGGCCGCTCCGCCCAGGAAACTGCCGGCGCCCACAACAAGTAGATTCTTGATCATGTCTGTGACCATGGACATTCGATCGATTTACATTTCGACTTATCCGGACAAACTTACGGATTCTATGGCACAAAATCAAACCCGGCGGCACGAAGCAGTCCGACAGCCCGCTCAAAGCTTTCGGACCGCGTCAGGATGTAATCTGTGTTGAAAGTCGATATGGCAAAGATGCCGACTCCTCCGTCTGCCAGGACTTTCGAGACATGGGCCAGGATGCCGATGAGCGAAAACGCCAGCGTCCCTTCAAAACGAAAGGCCCGCCATCCATCCTCCCGGGCCACCGTGTTTTCAGGCACGGAACGAACCGGGCAGACCAATGATTTCTCGTCCTCTGTCGACCCGATAAACACATAGGGGGCGGAAAAGTCAACCTTTTCGTAGTCCGCGACCTGGCAGACACTGAACTCTTCCTCGATGATCTTCAGGGTCTTCATCATTTCAGCAAATAACGTGGAACGGATTCTTTATAAGCCCGATAATCCTCGCCAAAGTCTTTCTCCAGGCGCTTCTCCTCGGAATGGACCTGCAGTGTGAGCAGGACAATCTCCACCGCAAAGACCAGCAGCGGCCACCAGCTTTGCAGCCACAGCAGAACGCCGATGTCGTAGATATAGATGCCGACCAGCATGGGATTGCGGGTAAACTTGTAAGGCCCATCCGTCATCAGATGCTTGGTGCGGGGAGCCAGTTCGTGATTATAGGCATCGAAAGGATTGCCCTCGCCCACCTTCTTCATGTGGATGATGGACCAGACGCTGAGCGCAAGCCCGGGAATCATCAGGAGGAGGGCCGCAAGGGCCCACGGCAGCGCCGGCGCCCAGGGAAGAGGCCGGCCTGACACCCACCACATCAACGCCGGAATCCCGGCCACAAATACCAGGAAACCAAGAATATAGCCGAAAGAATACCGCATAGTTAAAGTATATACTCTTATTGATCGGATATGAGTATGATAGCTGGAGATATCATGGGACTCAGTTCAAAGATTTCCGTTTTCTCTAAACAAACATACGAATTCCACGGCACATTATCAAGCCCGGCTATTTCTTGTGTATTCAAATAAAAGCCCGGCCGGTGCCGGGCTTTTGCCTGCGAACTGGATGGGGCCGCCTATTTGCGTTCCCCGACTTCTATGTAGTCATAGATTTTCGCCCTGCATTTCTGCATCAGTTCGTCTTGCTGGTCGTCACCCAGCAGATCGTACGGTTTGCCATAAGCCATCATGGCGAGATCCTCCCGGACGGACTTGTATGCATAATAGACAGACTGGAGGGCGGCGGAATAGGCACCGTACGGGGAATGACCGTCGACGATAAAATAGAACGCGACCCCATTGTTATTCTCGATGTCCTTCTTCGCCCGGGCGAACAAGTCTTCTTGGCTGACAGGCGTATATTTCCCATCGATATACAACAGTTTGCCCAAACTGTTTATCCGGATCTGGATATCGCCCTTCTGGGCCGTCTGCATGAATTCATCGCGGGTATTTCCCGATCCGGCAGGATTCAAGCGACGCTGGACTTTCACGTTCGGGAAACACGTATACTGCACTTTCAAGACGCCGACCTTCCGGAGTTCCTCCTTCACATCTTGAATAACGAGCGTTTTCACGTCCTTTTCAGCGACAATGCTCACAAATGCGGCAGCGTCGTCACCGCGCGCTTCAAGGACCTTTTGCCCGAGTTTTTCCAGGCTGACTTCCTCCCCTTTGACCAGATAATCGGCATGGTCTCCGTCCTGAATGACCGTCAGGACGATTTCTGTGGGAGAAGCATAGTAGTTTGTTTGCGGATTATTGCTACCTTTGTAATCGATGACCGTTTGGGCGTTCGACACGAGGCAGATGCCGGCAAGCGGCAGGACATAGAGGACTCTGAGCCCTCTGACCGCAGAAGATTTTGATTTTGACATCATAGTAATACGATTTTTAAGGATACTGTGATTAAAGCTGTTGGCAACTGAGTAGCCGCTCTTGCCGACAGCTTTTCTTATTAGCAGATACTGATATTCCTTGAGGTTGGCCCCGCTTCGGAGCACGGCGTCGTCGGCCTCGTACTCGTGGAGTTCCTTCAGGTCCGCCCTGAGCATCCAGATGGCCGGATTGAACCACTGGAGCGCGGACAGGATGTCCACCAGCAGCAAATCCACCGAATGCCGATAAGCGATGTGCGCTTTCTCGTGGATGAGTACCGAGGAGGGAGACTCCTCCCAATCCTTTTGTGACAATACGATATACTGCATCCAGCTGAACGGGTCGATATCCCGGTCCGTGACGACGATCTTGACACCGTCCTCCTCCCGGACACATGTCCCCCGCCGGATCAAGCGCGCCAGGGAGAGAATGGACACGCCCACGCGAATCAGCACGAAGGCCACGCCGGCAAAGAAAAGGACGGCCAGAACCGTCGGCCACCAGGGAGCGGCCGTCTCCAGGGCTCCGGCAGGAAGGCCGTTGACGACCGCCGTCCCGTCCCCCGGTTCAAGCACATCCATAGGGCCTCCGGCAGGCATTTCCATCGTCTTGTGGATGGTGATGATGCAAAACGGGAGCAGGAAACTGAGGACCGCCGTTCCCACCAGCACCACCCGGTTGAAACGATGGAAGGTCTCCTTTTTCAGCAGGAAACGGTAGAATAGGTAGAAGACCAGCAGCGCAGCCGCCACCTTGCCTTCATAGATCAGGAAGGGAAGCATGGCTATTGTTCTTTTTCGATGAGGTCAATGAGTTCCTTCAGTTCCTCCACCGAGATCTTCTCCTCCTTCACCAACGCCGATACGGCATTGATGTAGGAATTGTCAAAATACTTGTCGATCAGGCCGACCAGCGAACGCTGTTTGTACTCGTCCCGGGACACTTTCGCGAA
>JAGCXP010000035.1 GCA_017961345.1 Bacteroidales bacterium
ATGGGCCAAAAACGTAGTGGAGCAATGCTGCAGCACGGCGCCACTTCGTATTGAGGCCAAAAACAGCGTGGAGCTATGCTCAATCACAAAATGCGGAGCGGCAGGGAGGCGTTTGGCCGATCATTTGTCCGAAGGGGCCGCGAAGCGTCTGGAGGACAAATGCCCCCCTGCCGGCCGCGAAAGCGGCAAGCGAGGAGCGCCAGTGCGTCGCCGCGAAAAGCACACGCGCGAACGAAAAATTTCGTATATTTGCACAAACCAAAACCTAATAATTGTCAGTTATGAACGAAAAGAATCGCATTGCAGCCGGTGTCCTGGCCATTCTCCTTGGCGGACTTGGCATCCACAAATTCTACATGGGAAAAACCGGAATGGGCATCCTCTATCTGGTCTTCTGCTGGACCGGCATCCCCTCCCTCGCCGGCCTTATCGAGGGCATCATCTACATCTGCGAATCCGACGAAAAATTCGCCTCTCGTCTGGTGTAAAGTCTCGATGAACAAAACAAACAAAGGCGCCCTTTCGGACGCCTTTTGTTTTTAGCACTGCAGTCGAAATAGCGGCGAGTGAGCGCCGGCATGCCAGCACGCTCGCAAAAAGCAACGGCCTAATACACCATCCCGCTGAAACCCATAAAGGCGAGCGCGAGAAGGCCGGCGGTAACCAGCGCGATGGGAACGCCCTTGAAGGCCTCGGGGACTTTGTTGAAGGAGAGATGCTCCCGCAGTCCGGCGAAAAGAATCATCGCGAGCCCGTAACCCAGGGAGGTGGCGAAGGCATAAACCGTCGCCTCGGCCAGATTGAAAAGATGGGGCTGTCCGCCGAAGAACGAAAACTCCTTCGTCACGACATTGAGCGCCACACCGAGCACGGCGCAGTTGGTGGTAATCAGCGGAAGAAAGATACCCAGCGCCTTGTACAGGGAAGGGCTGATCTTCTTCAAGACGATTTCCACCATCTGGACCAGCGCCGCAATCACCAGAATGAAAACGATGGTCTGCAGATAGGCGATATCGAAGGAAAGCAGGAGTTTGTTCAGCAGGAAGGTCACGACCGTAGCGAGGGTTATTACGAAACAGACGGCCCCGCTCATGCCCGCGGCCGTACTCACTTTCGAAGAGACGCCCAGGAACGGGCATACGCCCAGGAACTGGCTCAGCAGGATGTTGTTGACGAAAATCGCCGAAATAATAATAAAGAGGTATTCCATAAACGCGTCTCCTATTTGGTCAGTTTCTTAAAGGCCACGATCAGGTAAGCCAGCACGATGAAAGCACCGGGAGCCAGCACGAAAGCCAGGATGTTGTAGTCGGAAGGAATAATCCGCCAGCCGAAAAGACTGCCTCCGCCTAGCAGTTCGCGCACCGCACCCAGCAGCGTCAGGGCCAGGGTGAAGCCCAGTCCGATGCCGACCCCGTCCAGGGCCGAATCCACCACGCCGTTCTTATTGGCAAACGCCTCCGCACGGCCCAGGATGATACAGTTCACCACAATCAGCGGGATAAAGAGACCCAGCGTCGCATAAATATCCGGCACATAGGCCTGCATCAGCAGTTGCAGCAGCGTAACGAAGGTGGCGATCACCACAATGTACGAAGGGATGCGCACCTTGTCGGGGATGAAACGCGCGATGGCCGAAATGGTCATGTTCGAGAGAATGAGCACAGCCATCGTCGCCAGGCCCATGCTCATACCATTCAAAGCGGACGTGGTGGTAGCCAGCGTCGGGCATATACCCAGCAGCAGGACGAAGGTCGGGTTCTCCTTGACGATGCCCCGCACAATAATCTGAAGTTTATTCATTTTCGGCTCCTCCTTCCATTACGGGTTCTTCTACGGGTTCGGCCGCCTCAACGGGCCTCAACCCGGCAGCCACTTTGCAGGCATTCGCCACCGCGAGGGTATAGGCCCGGGACGTGATGGTCGAAGCCGTGATGGCGTCGATGTCCCCCCCGTCCTTTTTCACCTGCAGGGTCTTGACCGCCGGATCCAGATGGTCGAACTGGTCCTTGAAAGCCGGCTCGGTACACTTCGCACCCAGGCCCGGCGTTTCACTGTGGGACAGCACGGACGTGCTCCACACTTTTCCCTCGGCGTCGAAACCGACCATCACCTCCAGCGTTCCGCCGAATCCGGTCACTTTGGAAATGACGGCATAGCCGCTCACGAGCGTATCCGTCGTGGCAATGTAGCAGCGATAGTCCTGCCCGTCCAGCGAGACCGCCTCTTCCTTCGCGTCTTCAAAGGAAGGTAGCACGGCGGAAAGGGCGTTGAACGTCTTCTGCTGCTGCGCTTTGGCAATCGGCTCGGCCGTCAGGGTGTTGACAAAGCCCAGGAGCGCCGAACACACCAGGCAGATCAGCGTCAGGCACAAGGCCATGTTCAGAAATGAAGATTTGGCAGCCATCCTTACGCCCTCCCGTATTTAGGTTGATGACAATACCGGTTGATGAGCGGCACGAAGGCGTTCATCAGCAGAATGGCGAAGCTCATACCCTCGGGATAGGCCCCGAAGTAGCGGATAAGCATCGTCTGAAGACCGATACCGAAGCCGAAGATAATGCAGCCGGTGCGGCTCATCGGGCTGGTCACGTAGTCCGTGGCCATAAAGATGGAACCCAGAAGCACGCCGCCCGTCAGCAGGTTGAAGACCGGATCGGTATAGGCCGAAGGATTGTAGAGATAGAAGATGCCGCTCACCCCGAGGATGGTCAGCCAGATGGAGAGCGTCGTCGTGGGTTTGATGACCTTGCGGGCCAGCAGATAGACAAAACCCGCCAGCAGGGCCACGGCGCTGAGTTCACCCGCGCTGCCACCGAGGTTGACCAGCAGCATCTGCGCGTAGGAGAAGCCGTTTTCGGCAAAAATCTGATCCAGCGGAAGCCCCGCACGGAGTCCCTCGCTGACGACGCCCAGAGGGGTCGCGCCGCTGACGGCGTCCACCGGGGACAGGCTCCAGGCCGAAGCGATGGAAGCGGGCCGCGCCCAGGCGGTCATTTGCGAAGGAAAGGACACCAGCAGGAACACACGGGCCGCAATGGCCGGGTTGAAGATATTCTGCCCCAGGCCGCCGAAGGTCATTTTCACCACGCCGATGGCGAATACGCTGCCGATGACGGCCACCCACCAGGGGCAGCCCGCAGGCAGGTTCAGGGCCAAGAGTACGGCGGTCACGGCGGCACTACCGTCCGCGATGGTCACGGGAGCCTTCATCAGGTATTTTTCAATCAGCGCCTCCGTCAGCAGGCAGGACAGGACGCAGACGCCCAACAGCAGCAATTCCGACCAGCCGTAGAACACGAGGGAAACGACCACGGCCGGGCTGAGGGCAATCAGCACGTCCCGCATGATGGACGCGGTATTCGCACGCGCATGCAAATGGGGCGAAGGAGATACGACAAGTTGTTCCATATCAGTTTTTCGGTCTGGATTTAATGAGGTTCAGCACGTCGGCCTTGGCGATGCGGATGGTATCGAGCAGCGGCAGGTAGGCCGGGCAGGTGTACTGGCAACAGCCGCATTCGAGGCAGTCCTGGACGGCGTTCTGCTCGAGGGCCTGCTGGTCGCCGACTTCCGCGAGTTTCTTCAGGAGGAAGGGCTCAAGCCCCATCGGGCAGGCCTGGGCGCATTTGCCGCAGCGGATGCAGGGGCCTTCTTCCCGGCGCAGGGTCTGTTTCGCGCTCAGGTACAGGAGCGAAGAGGAGCCCTTGACGGTGGTGGCATCGAGGTTGGCGATGGCCTTTCCCATCATCGGGCCGCCGCTGACAATCTTGACGGCCTCTTCGGGCACGCCGCCGGCCACCTGGGCGATATAACGCAGCGGAATGCCGATGCGGAAGAGATAGTTGTGCTGACGTTCGGGGGGAAGGCAGTCCCCCGTCACGCTGAGCACATTGGTCAGCAGGGGTTTTTTCTTCTGAACGGCCTCATACACGGCAAAGGAAGTGGCGACATTCTGCACGACGGCGCCCGCATCGATGGGCAGTCCCATCGATTTCACCTGACGACCCGTCACCGCATCGATGAGTTGCTTTTCACCGCCCTGCGGATATTTCTTCTTCAAGACACGGATTTCGATATTTTCATAGTCCTTGGAAAACAACTGCAGGAAATGCAGGGCGTCCTTCAAGGACTCGACCGCCTCGGGCTTGTTGTCTTCCACGGCCGCGATGCATTTCGGTCCGCCAAGGACTTTCTGCATCAGGGCCGCCCCGATGAGGATTTCCCGGGGACGCTCCAGCATCATCCGGTAGTCGCTCGTGAGGTAAGGCTCGCACTCGGCGCCGTTGATAATCAGATACTCAGCCGTCTTTCCCGGAGGGGGACAGAGTTTGATATGGGTGGGGAACGTGGCGCCGCCCAGGCCCACCACGCCGGCCGCCTTGATTCTGTCGAGGATCAACTGTTTGTCGTCCGGTAGGGGCGTAACCAGTTCGGGGGTAAGGTCGATGCCCTCCGCCCACTCGTCTTTTTCGACGTCAATGTCGATATGCATCACCATTTTCCCGGCCAGGTCCGCTTTGGACGCGACGGCCGTCACAGTGCCGGTCACGGGTGAATGGACAAACGCGGACACGAAGCCCGCCGGTTCGGCAATGACCTGGCCCGTCTTGACACGGTCGCCGGGCGCGACGACCGGCTTGGCGGGAGCGCCCAGATGCTGGGCCATCGAGACCGACACTTTTTCGGGCAGAGGCAGCACTTCGATGGCGCAATCGCGGGAAAGTTTGCGGTCGGCGGGATGAACGCCGCCGATGCGGAAGGTAAATTTATTGTCCATCTTGCTGCGATTTTTGAGGTTCGGGCGCCACGGCCGGAGCGGGGGTGGGCTTGGGTTCGGGGAAATGGACGGCGTGAATGGCTCCCGTAGGACATTCCGCTACGCACTTCTTACAGAGTTTGCACTTGTTGAAATCAATGTAGGCCACATTGTTTTCGAGGGTAATCGCCTCGTGGGTGCAGACTTTCGCGCACTTCCCGCAGCCGATGCAGGCGTTCTTGCAGGCCTTGCGGGCCACGGCTCCTTTATCCTTATTGATACAACTGACGAATACGCGCATGCTGCGGGGGCCCTTGGCGCGCAGTTCAATCACACCCTTGGGGCAGGCCTTCGCGCAGGCGCCGCAGGCGGTGCACTTGCTCTCGCTGACGACCGGAAGACCCGTGACGGGATCCATCGACAGGGCACCGAACACGCAGGCGTCCACGCAGTCGCCGCAGCCCAGGCAGCCGTAACTGCAGGCGGTGTCGCCGGCATAGAGGGCGGCCTTCACGCGGCAGGATTGTTTTCCGTCATAGACCGTGGTCTTCGGACGGGCTTCACAGCTGCCGTTGCAACGCACGACGGCCACCATCGGGGCCTTGACGGAGGCTTCGAGGCCGAGGATGGCGGCGACCTTTTTCATTACGTCGTTGCCGCCCACCGGGCAGAAGTTGTCGTCCAGGTTTCCCTTTTCCACACAGGACTGGGCGAAGGCACGGCAGCCGGCGAAACCGCAGCCACCGCAGTTGGCGCCGGGCATCACCTTTTCCACCTCGTCGATCCGGGGGTCTTCTTCCACCTTGAACTTGGAAGCGACGAGATACAGCACCATCGCCAGCACGGCACCCAGAACGGTCACCAGCACAATGGTCCACAGGATACTTGTCATATTATTGTTTGGTTTGAAAATACGTTTCCAAGCGCCCGCGCAGCAGCGCGAGGGTTCCGTAATAGAGCGCGAGGGCCGCAAAGGCGGACAAGGCGCTCCAGCCTTCCGAAAGTCCGGAAAGGTTCAGGCTCAGCAAGACGATGAGAAAAAGCAGCAGGGGCCAGAGGTAACTCAGACGGACGGCCCTTCGGGCCATTTTTTGCGGAACGTGGCAGGCCTCGTCCATCTCTCCGGCTTTTCCGCAGAGAAAACGAGCTCCACAGGCTCCGCACGCCGTATGAGCATCCTCACCCATCAAATTCCGGTCTCACTACCCGGGGTAAAATCCATGCTTTCATCCACCGTCATCGAGTTCATCGCCGAAGGAAATTCTTCCACCTGGGGCGCGTTGGCGGCCGACTCCAGGAAAGGCAGTTCCCGGGCGTCCACGAAACGGGCTTCGCTGGCGCGGAAAATCAGTTTGATATTGCCGATTTCACCGTTACGGTGCTTGGCGATAATCAGTTCGGTATCGCCCTGGACACCATCTTCCGGTCCCAGTCCCTGGTAATCGTAGCGATGGATCATCAGCACCATATCAGCATCCTGCTCGATGGAGCCGGACTCCCGCAGGTCGCTCAACTGGGGTTTGTTGTTGCTCTTGTCCCTTTCGAGACGGCGCAACTGGGAAAGGGCGATAATCGGGATATTGAGTTCCTTCGCGGTCGCTTTCAGGGTGCGGGAAATGGCTGCCACCTCCTGCTCGCGGAAACCGCGCAGTTCGGGAGGTCCCTGCATCAGCTGAAGGTAATCCACGACAACGAGCCGGACCCCCTTCTGTTTCACGAGTTTCTTGACCTTGCTGCGGAACTCCATCACGGGAAGCGCGGAGGTGTCGTCGAAATAGAGCGGAGCGCTGGAAAGGGCGGCCAGGGAGGATTCGAGTTTCTCCCATTCGCCCGGCTCCAGTTTCAAACCGCCCTTGATTTTCATGGAATCGAAATGCGACTCGGAGGTCATCAGACGCTTGATCAGTTCCACACCGGACATTTCCAGAGAGAACACGGCGACGGGGATATGGTGGTCCACCGCCGCGTTGCGGGCGATATTCATGGCCAAAGCCGTCTTACCGACGGAAGGACGGGCGGCCAGGATAATGAGGTTGCTGGGCTGGAAACCCAGGGTCATGTCGTCGAGCGTCGGGAAACCGGAAGGAACGCCGGTGTAGCGGTCGTGGTTCTTCTGGGCCTTTTCAATGCTCTCCATGGCCTCCCGGATAAGCTGGTCCACGCGTTGCGCTTCCTTCGTGGTATTCTTGTCCACGGCGTTGAACACCTCGCTCTGGGCCAGTTCGATCAGATCCTGCATATCGACGGCATCGTCGTAGGCCGAGCCGAGGATTTTGATGGAGGCGGCAATCAGTTCACGCTGGATAAACTTCTGCTGGACGACGCCGCAATAGTATTCGAGGCGGGCGGAAGCGACCAGGTCGTTGGTGATGTCTCCGATGAAGTCGGTGCCGCCGATTTCATCCAGGGCCACCACTTCCATCTCCGCTCCGTCTTCGAACTTGCGAAGTTTGGTATTGGCGAGCTTCTGTCCGACGGTCTGCAAATCGACCGGGACGTGGGCGTTGAAGAGTTCCTTGACGGCAGTATAGACAATCCGGTGACGCGGGTCATAGAAGGCGCGCTCATCGGGTATGGCCGCCAGCACATCATCCACGCACTCGGGATCCAGCAGCAGGGAAGCCAGTACAGACCGCTCAAAATCAAGAGCTTGAGGTGGTATTTTACCCATCCCAAGCCCTACTTCTTCCAAATCAGGAGTGCTGTTTCCCCGCCGAGGCTTCGCCTTGGCATAGGCCACTTTCGCCATATTTACCTCCTTTCGCTTCCGATTAAGCGTTTACCAAAATGCGTCCGCAGTATTCGCAGATGACCAGTTTCTTGCCCGTCTTGATGTCGGCCAGGCGCTGGGGAGGAATCAGGTGCATGCAACCGCCGCAGGCCTCGTTGCCGGCCGCATCCACATACACGCCGACCACGGCGAGGTGGTTGCTGTTGCTCTCGCGGATCCGGTCGTAGGCGGTCACGGTGCGCTCGTCGAGTTTGCCGATGTATTCTTCGCGTTTGGCCTTGAGGGCTTCTTCCTCCTTGGCGGTGGACTCGATGATGGTATCGAGGTCGTTCTTCTTCGCAGCCAGGTCCTCGGAGATGATGGTCTTCTTGTCATTGGCGAGTTCCAGACGCTCTTTCAGGCCCTCGATGGCGGCATTGGCTTCGCGGATGCGTTTTTCGGCAATCTGAACGAGGAGGTCCTGGTTCTCGATTTCCTTGTTGATGGAATCGTATTCGCGGCTGTTGGAAATCTGCTCTTCCTGGGCTTTGTATTTCTCCAGCATCGCCTTGCCGTCAGCCATGGCGGTCTTGTTCGTGGCGATAGCGAGTTTCTGCTCGTCGATGGCCGCGTTGATGTTGGCAATCTTGCTTTCGATCTGCTCCAGGCTGGCTTCCAGGGTCTCCACCTCAAGGGGCAGTTCGCCGCGCAGACGGACCAGACGGTCGATTTCCGTGTCGGTGCGCTGCAGGTGATAGAGAAGGTCCAGCTTCTCGGGAATGGCCTCCGCGGAGTCCGTGAAATTCTTCCTGATGGAAACGAAAGTCTCCCGTTTGTCGATCGGAGCCTCTACTGTTTTAGTCTTTTTTGCCATATTGTATTTTCATTAATAATCGAGAATTGCAAAGGTAGATATTTTCGGAGAATTCACAAAGATTTTCTCACTTCTTCGAGCTCCCTCCGGATGGATTGAAGCGTCTGCACCACTTTCATCCGCGTGACGACTTCCTTGCGCTCGGATTTGAGGCGCGCGGCCGCTCCGTCGAGGGTCATTCCGCAGTCTTTGATCAGGTAATGGAGCTGGCGGAGCGTCTCGAGCTCGTCCTCGGTGTAGAAGCGGTTGCCCCGGGCGCTGCGCTTGGGGGAAAGCAGGCCGCTGAAATAATTGGTCCAGTAGCGGACAAGTGTCACGCTTTCAGAGAGTTCGTTGGCGGCTTCGCCGATGCTGTAATAGAGTTTTTCCATATCGTTGCTGCTTAATCCATGGAACGTCCCGTGCTCGTGGAAATGATAACCATATCCGCGTAAGCCCGCGGGGTGAGATCGAGGAAGAAAAAGGCGATGGGGTCGAGCGCCACGCTGTCCCGGGCCACCTCATAGTGGAGGTGCGGGGCGTAACTGCTGCCGCTCATACCGACGGAAGCGATTTCCTGTCCCTTTTTAACGCGCTGGCCGGCTTGGACCTTGATTTCGGAAAGGTGGGCATAGCGCGTGCGATAGCCGTCGGCGTGTTCAAGCACGACCACGTTGCCCTGCGTCTTGCGGGAGTGAACCACCTTCATCACCGTCCCGTCCGCAGGAGCGATGACGGGGTCGCCGGAAGAAGCCATCAGGTCGATGCCGTAATGGGTGGTCGGGACATTGGTAAAGGGGCTTACCTTCATTCCCACGCCGGCACCGGTCCGGGCCGTTTTGAAATCCTTCAAGGGTAGGCGGAGCGGGGGTGCGGAAAAGCCCTTTTGCCCGGCAAGTTCATAGATCCGGCGGAAATCCTCCTCCACGACCCGGGCACGGGATTCGTTCTTGGCGATGCGTCCCGCCGTCTGGGCCTCGAGGGTGGCCTCCGTCAGGGTGTCGCTCAAGGCGAGCAGATCGATGCCGGAGATACGCGTATCGGAAGGGGCGGGCGTATGGAAAAGTTCCTCGTACAGGCCGTCGTCGCGGGCTTCGAGGCCGGAGAGCACGTCCTCGAGCAGGTCAATCCGCCTCACGGCGTCGCTGTAGATTTTCCGGTAGGCCCGGTTTTCCTTCTCCAGGTTCTTCTCCACATCCGTATCGAACAGGAGGGCGAACACAAGGTAGTAAAGCAGGCTCAGCGAGATGGTCACCACCAGAAAGCGCAGCACGGCCAGGGCGATATCCCAGCCGGAGCGGGATTTCTCCATCACGCGGAAATCGCGGTCGAGTTTGTATTTGCGCGTCTTCTTGAACATCTTCGTTTACTTTTTCCCGCGGCGGCGGATGGTTTTCCGGTCCCGGTGGACGGGCTGAATGAGGTCGGAGGTCATACCGGTCTCCTCTTCCCGAGCCTTCACCATCTGGGCATACTCATCCAGCGGCATATCCATGTCCATGTAATTCAATGGGTTGACATAGTTGCCGCGATAGATTACTTCAAAATGCAGGTGCGGCCCTGTGGACTTGCCGCTGTTGCCGCTCTGACCGATGCAGTCGCCGCGTTTGACCGCCTGGCCGGGCTGGACCGTGATGACTTTCATGTGGGCGTATCGGGTCTTGAAACCGAAACCGTGATTGATGATGACGGAATTGCCGTAGCCGTAGAGTTCGTAGCGGACCACCTCCACCACCCCGTCGCCGACGGCGTAGAGGGAATTGCCGGGCTGCATGGCGAAATCCTGGCCCGTATGCATCTTGGTGTTGTGATAGATCGGGTCGGTGCGGTAGCCGAAGGGGCTGGACATATGGTAGGAAACGCCGGGATAGAAGGGCGGTACGGCAGGGACGCAGGAGGCAATGTCGCCGCTGCGGCGGGCCATCTCCCCCACCTCGTCGTAGGATTTGCTCTGGACACAGGCCATCTTCCTCAGGAAGTCGAGTTTCCGGACGGAAGAGGAGAGCAATCCGGTATGGTCGTTTTCCAGCAGATAAGCATAGCGGTTGATGCCGCCGATGCCGGAGTAACGCTCCGCCGCACTGATTTCCGGGAGGCCGAAAATGGCGCGGTACACCCCGTCGTCGCGCTCCCGGAGTCCCTCGAGCCGCTGCCGGCAATCGTCCATTCTCTTGTTCTGTATGCTCATTTTGGAACACCACTGCGCGTTCTGCTTTTTCAGCATCGTCGTCTTCGGCAGTTCAAGGTGAAAAACCGAGATATACAGCCATAGATAGAACAGGGCCACCAGGAAACTGCCGGCAAACGAGAGCAGCAGCCGCCGGGTCCGTTGCCGGAAGGAAACGATGTTCTCGCGGTAACTCAGCGTCTGTGGATCGAAAATATATTCCCTGTGTTTCTTTCCCATTCGGACTTATGCCTGTCTGACGGCTTTATACTGTTCGGGCTCGTGGAAACCCCGCAGGAACTCTTCGACACCCATGCGTTTCTTGCCGGAGAGCTGCACTTCTTTCAGGTCCAGCGCCCCCTTTCCGCAGGCAATGCGCAGATAGGTTTTTCCATCGCTGGAAATCGTTCCGGGCAGCCCTGCGGCCGGCTGGCCGTCCACCTTCGTGGCAAAGAAAATCTTCATCGGAAGGGCGTTGCCGTCAGGGCCGACGAGCGTCGTAAAGGCGGCGGGATAGGGGCTGAGGCCGCGGATGAGGTTGTACAGCGAAGAGGCGGAAGCATTCCAGTCGATGTTGCAGAGTTCCTTGGTGAGTTTCGGGGCGGGTTTGAGCACCTCGGCGCCCTGAATGTAACTCTTCTGCAGGCGCATTTCAATCTGGCCGTCCAACAGGCCTTCGACGGTCTGGAGAACCAGTTGCGAACCGATTTCCATCAGTTTGTCGTGGAGGGTGCCGGCGGTCTCGTCGGGGGCGATGCGGCAGTTTTCGCGCATCATGATATGGCCCGTATCCATTCCGTCGTCAATCTTGAAGGTTGTGACGCCGGTGAGGTTCTCCCCGTTGATAATGGCCCAGTTGATGGGGGCGGCACCGCGGTACTGCGGCAGGAGGGCGGCGTGGAGGTTGAACGTCCCCAGGCGGGGAATTTCCCAGACCACCTTGGGCAGCATGCGGAAGGCGACGACAACGGCCAGGTCGGGTTTCCAGGCCTTGAACGCTTCGAGGAACGCTTCGTCCTTCAGGGATTCGGGCTGGAGCACCGGCAGGCCTTTTTCCACGGCGAACTGCTTCACGGCGCTCTGGCCCACTTTCATACCGCGGCCGAAGGCCTTGTCGGCGACGGTCACCACGCCCACGACATTGTAGCCCGCTTCCAGCAGGGCCTTGAGGGACGCCACGGCGAATTCGGGCGTACCCATGAATACGATTCGGGTCTTTCTCATCTTGCCGGTCACTTTTTCCACGAGGTTGCGGGTAAAACGCTTGATGGCTTCCGTATTGAACACCGGAGAGTCGTTGATGGCCTTCCAGGTCAGGTAGGCGCCGATGGGGGCCAGGACTAGAGAGGATATGAAAACCCCTTCCGCGACGGGCACGGCGCCGTCCTTGGCCAGTTTGGTGCCGGAGATGTCAATCACCCAGTAGGCGACGAAAAAGAGCACCGAGATAATGGCGGAGGCGCCCAGGCCGCCCTTTCGGATGAAGGCACCGATCGGGGCGCCGATGAAGAAGAAAATGAAACAGGCCAGCGCCACGGCCCATTTCTTCAGAATACCCACGTCCGTACGGCGCAGGATATAGGTATCACGGAACGCATCGCGGCTGAAGGAGGTCAGCGTCGAGAGGAAGTCCCCCGCCCTGCGGGACGCACGGGTACAGGCGGAAATTTCGGCTTCGTAGTCCTTGAATTCCAACAGGCCTTCCTGGGGGTACAGCTTGGTGATATGGCGGGCGGTGTCGAGTTGGTAGCGATAGATGAGGGAACCGTCGCTGTGCAGGGCGCTCAACTGGGCGGCGTAGGTGCGCGCCTGAGAGGCGCCCAGCGAGTCCTTCTGCACTACTAACTGCGAGATACTCATCGAGTTGACCTCGTCGCTGAAACGGTTGCCTTCCGACTTTTCGAAGGCGTAGTGCTGCAGCGGAATGAAGAGTTGCTGGGAGTCGAAACGCACGCGCTGCAACTCGAGGGTGGTGTCGCGATAGCGGCGGGTGTTGGTCTCCTCGTAGTTCATCCCGTGGAACATCTCAAAGGAGAGGTAGGTCTTGTCCGGGGAGAGGCCCATTTTGGCGGAATCGGCCACCGTCAGCGCCACGTTGCCCTTATGGTCGGAATGGTCATACACCATCACGTCGTACATCATCCCCGTCAATTCGTTGCGGCGGTCCACCCGGAGGATGTAGCCGTCAATACCCGAGTAGAAAGCCCCCGAAGGAATTTTGATTTCGGATTTGGTGCGGCCGATGTCGTCGCGGAGCGTGTAAATCTCGTTGTAGGAGATGGGAACGAGGTTGTTGGCCACGAAATAGGTGCCGACGCTGATGAACAAGGAGGTGATGATCAAGGGCAGCAGCACCCGCGTGAGGGAAATGCCGGCCGCCTTGATGGCGAGCAGTTCGTTGTTCTCGCCGAGCGTACCCATCGTCATCATCGAAGCCAGCAGACAGGCCAGCGGGAGGGAGAGGGGCATCGTGGTGATGGCGCCCCAGCCGAGGAATTCCAGGATTACGCTGAAACCCAGTCCCTTGCCCACGAGTTCATCGATGTAGAGCCAGAGGAACTGCATCATGAGGATGAAGGTCACGACCAGCAGGATCGCGACGAACGGTCCGATAAAAGACTTGACGATAAACAGGTCGAGACGCTTCATCCGGGCGGGGTTTACAGTCCGTTTAGCGAGGGCTTCAGGCCTGGGCCTTGAGGATTTCGAGGGCCTCTTTCAGTCCGTCGGCATTGCGGCCGCCGGCCGTGGCGAGACCCGCCTGTCCGCCGCCGCCACCCTGAATACGCTTGGCGGCTTCCTTGATCACTTTGACGGCATCCTTGCCTGCGTCCACGAGGTCCTGGCTGTACATCAGCAGGAGCTGGGGCTTGCCGTCGGAAAGGTAGGCGGCGGCCAGGATGAACTTCTCGCTTTCTTTCTGAAGCAGGAGGGCGGCGCTGCGCAACATGGCGGCATCCTGCTCCCCTTCCACGACGGCCAACTTGCAACCGTCCTTTTCCTGTGCGCGGCCGAGCAGGTATTCCTTGAGAGCCCGGGCCTTTTCCTTGGCGAGGGCTTCCGCCTGCTTTTTGAACTGTTCGTTCTCCTGCATCATCTTCTGGAGGGCCTGGGTGAGGTCCGGCGCGTTGTTGAAGAGGGCGCGGGCGGCGGTGAGGGTATCGGCCATCAGGTCCACCATTTTTTCAGCTTCTTCCCCGGTCACGGCTTCAATACGGCGCACGCCGGCGGCGATGGCGCTCTCGGAGACGATTTTGAACAGGCCGATGTTTCCGGTGGCGCTGGCGTGGCAGCCGCCGCAAAGTTCAACGGAATCCCCGAACTTCACGACACGGACCCGCTCGCCGTATTTCTCGCCGAAGAGGGCGATGGCACCCATTCCTTTGGCTTCATCCATGGTCGCATCGCGTTTTTCGCAGAGCGGATGGTTTTCCCGAACCAGTTGGTTGACGCGCTTTTCGGTGGCGCGGATCTGCTCGGGGGTCATTTTCTCGAAATGGGAGAAGTCAAAACGGAGGTATTTGTCACAGACATACGAACCTTTCTGCTCCACGTGGGTGCCGAGAATTTCACGCAGGGCCTGGTCGAGCAGGTGCGTGGCGGTATGGTTGGCGGCAATCTTCTTTCTGCGGGCCCCGTCCACCGTGAGGGTAAAACTCTCGCTGCAGTCGGAAGGAATGCGCTCGGCAATGTGGATGGTGAGGTTGTTTTCCTTGATGGTATCGACAATGGCGATTTTCTCGCCGCTGTCGGAAACGATGACGCCGCTGTCACCGACCTCGCCGCCCATTTCGCCGTAGAAAGGCGTGCGGTCGAAGACGAGCTGGTAGAGCGTCTTGCCTTTGGCTTTGACGGTGCGGTGGCGCGTGAGGACGGCGCCCTCGATTTCCGTCGTGTCGTAGCCGGAGAACTCCACGTCGTCACAGTGGGCGAATTCCACCCAGTCGCCGTTTTCCACGGCTCCGGCGTTGCGGGCGCGCTCTTTCTGTTTGGCGAGTTCCGCCTGGAAGCCGTCGAGGTCGATGGTGTAGCCGTTTTCGGCGGCAATCAGTTCGCTCAGGTCGATGGGGAAACCATAGGTGTCGTAGAGGACAAACGCGTCGGCGCCGCCAATCTGTTTCGTAGCGGCAGCCTTCGCCATCAGATCGTCCATCATCTTGATACCGCGGTCGAGGGTGCGCAGGAAGGCCATTTCCTCTTCGCGGATGACCTTTTCCACGAGGGTCTGCTGCGCAGCGAGTTCCGGATAGAAACGGCCCATGTCGTCCACCAGTTGGGAGACGAGCGCGCAGAGGAAGGGCTCTTTCAGATCGAGGAAGGTGAAGCCGTAACGGACGGCGCGGCGAAGAATCCTTCGGATGACATAGCCGGCTTTGACATTGCCGGGAAGCTGGCCGTCGGCAATCGAGAAACTGATGGCTCGGATGTGGTCGGCAATCACGCGCATGGCCACTTCCGTCTTTTCGCTCTCGTGGTACTTGTGGCCGGAGAGGGCTTCGATGCGGGCGATCATACCCGTAAAAACGTCGGTGTCGTAGTTGGACGTCTTGCCCTGAAGCACCATGCAGAGGCGTTCGAAGCCCATGCCGGTATCGACGTTCTTGTTGGGCAGCAGTTCGAGGTGGCCGTCAGCCTTGCGCTCGTACTGCATGAAGACGATGTTCCAGATTTCAATGACGAGGGGGTCGCTCTTGTTGACAAGTTCCCGGCCGGGGAGTTTGGCCTTTTCCTGCTCGCTGCGAAGGTCCACGTGGATTTCGGAGCAGGGGCCGCAGGGACCGGTGTCCCCCATTTCCCAGAAGTTGTCGTGCTTGTTGCCCGTGAGGATATGATCCTCGGGCAGGTGTTTGAGCCAGGCGTCGCGGGCTTCGGTATCGAGGGAGGTGCCGTCTTCCTTACTGCCTTCGAACACGGTGGCGTAGAGGATGGCGGGGTCGCTTTTGGACACCTCGGTCAGCAGTTCCCAGGCCCAGTCGATGGCCTCGGTCTTGCAGTAGTCGCCGAAGGACCAGTTGCCGAGCATTTCGAACATGGTGTGGTGGTAACTGTCGTGCCCCACCTCTTCGAGGTCGTTGTGTTTGCCGCTCACGCGCAAACATTTCTGCGAATCGCACACCCTTTTCCAGCGGGGTGCGCTGTTGCCCAGAAACCAGTCTTTGAACTGGTTCATGCCGGCGTTGGTAAACATCAGCGTAGGGTCGTTTTTCACGACCATGGGCGCAGAAGGAACGGGGGTGTGTCCCTTGGAGGCGAAGAAGTCCAGAAATGCCTGCCTTATTTCTTTCGATGTCATCATATATCGTTCAAATTTTCAATCAAATACTCTCGCGCGCAGTCTCACGCGGGCGCATTCGCGCACAATAATCTGCAAAGATACGAATTTTTGGGCAAAATCCCAGCTTTTTGCCCTCAAAGTGCCGCCTTCCCCTCCGGGCTTTTGCAGATGAGCCGATTATTGTTTATATTTGTAAAAATAGATCTGTAGCGCTATGGCAAACGTTCCTACCCCCCACATCGACGCCCGCGAGGGCGAAATCGCCAAGACCGTCCTGATGGCGGGCGACCCCCTTCGCGTAAAATTCATGGCCGAAAAGTACCTGGAGAACCCCGTGCAGTTCAACAGCACGCGCGGGATGCTGGGTTACACGGGCCTATGGAAAGGCAAGCGCGTGAGTATGATGGGGCACGGAATGGGCATTCCTTCGATTGCCATCTACAGTTATGAACTGCTGCATTTCTACGGCGTGGACACGCTGATCCGCATCGGTTCGGCCGGCGCGATGAGAGAGGACCTGAAGATCGGCGATTTGATCCTGGCCGAGGGGGCGTGCACCGATTCCGCCTACGCCGCCCAGTTCGAGCTGCCGGGCACCTTCGCTCCGATTGCGGATTTCGGCCTGCTGCGCGCCGCTGCGGCGTATTGCGAGGCGAACGGCATCCGTCACAAGGTGGGCAATGTCGTCTCTTCGGACGTCTTCTATTCCGACCATCCGCAGGCGGACAAGTGGATCAAGATGGGGGTACTCGGCGTCGAGATGGAGGCCGCCGCGCTCTATATGAACGCCGCCCGCGCCGGAGCCCGCGCGCTCGCCCTGCTTTCCATTTCCGACAACCTCCTCACCGGCGAAGTCACCTCCGCCGAACATCGCCGCACCGCCTTCACCCAGATGGTCGAGACCGCGCTTTCGTTGGTATGAACAAAGTGAAAATAACGGCAGTCCGGCAGACACAGTACCCGGATTTAAGCGCCCAATACGAAAATCCCATCGAGCACGCCTGCGATGTCCGCATCGGGCAGTCGTGGCTCAGCTCCGACGGTCGTCACCCCGAAGGGCTCTGCCCCTCCGCCTGGGAATCCATCCGTCCCTTCGCGGAAAGCCTCGCCCGCGGCGAAGGCAATTTCTACGACGGCTGGATGCGCAATCCCCTCAGCGCCATGATCAGCTGCAACGACGGATTCCGTCCCGTCAGTTTCTACCTCGAAGTCGTCAGTGAGGCATAAGACCCTCGCTTACCGACTCTTCCTTGCAAATTCCTTACGTGCCTTATCCATCTGCTTGCAGAATTCAGGTGAGGCGTGGACGAAGGAGTAGCCGATGCTGGCGGCGGGACGGCTGGCGGTGACATCGCTCTGCCAGTGGGCGCCGACGATGACGCGGTTCTCGCCATAGACCCACGCACGGGCGAAAAGGGCGTTGGAGGCGGCAGGATTGATTTCGGAAAGAAGAAGGGCGGCAGCCCAGCCCCGGATGGTGTGGCCGGAAGGATAGGAACCCTCGCCCCGCAGTCCCGCCTCTTCGCTCAGGTCCAGGACATGTTCGCCGAAGAACTCGAACGGACGGAGACGGTGGTAGTACGCCTTCGGACGCACCCGGACCTGCTGAATGGTCGCCACCCCCTGCATGAACGCCTTGTAAATCTCCGGCGTTTCTTTCGGGGTGATTTTCATGCCGAACGGCTCACTGAAAATGGCCGCCAGCGTATCCAGGTCCCAGATAGCGTCCCGGATGGCCTGGGCAGCGCGCAGCGAGTCGGAGCGCATTGTCTTACCCCACTGGTAGCGCTGCACATCCAGCGCAAACTCCGCGCTGGAGGTATCGGGAGGCGCCGGCAGGCATTTGACCAGATCCGGCATCTGATCCATTGAAAAATAGGTCTTCGGGTTCTGAGCGAAGCCCGTGAGGGCCAGCAGGCTGCAAATGGCAACTATTACTATCCTTTTCATATCACACTTTCGCATCACAGTAGCAGCAACGAACGACACCGTCCGCCCCCTTCTTGAAGAGGTGCGGCAGCGGCTCGTGGCAGGAAATACACTTGCGGTTATGGCAAAGCAGGGAGGCGTCTTCGAAAACGCCCTTGTGGACCGGCATGGCGTGGGCGGGATTGTCCCTCCACTCGAGGAGTTTGGTAATGAGGGCCATTCGCACGAACTTGCCGTTCTCCACCTGACGGAAATAGGCGGCGCGGTGGTCGGAGTCCACTTCGGGGAGGATTTCATTGACACGGGGAAGCGGGTGCAGGACGGCCATTTTCGGTTTGGCGAGTTTCATTTTCTCCTTGTCGAGTACGAAACTGTCCTTCACGCGGTCGAACTCATCCTCATCGAGGAAACGCTCCTTCTGCACGCGCGTCATGTACAGCACATCCAGATCGCCGATAGCTTCTTCAATGGTACTGACCTCTCTGAAAGTCAGCGACTTGCAATCACACACATCCTGCTTGATATAGTCCGGGAGACGAAGTTCCTCGGGGGCGATCAGCACGACGTTGATATCCTCATAGCGGGAAAGCGCCTTGATCAGGGAGTGGACCGTACGGCCGAATTTCAGGTCGCCGCAGAAACCGATGGTGATGCCGTCGATGTGGCCGAGTTCCCGGAAAATGGTCAGAAGATCTGTCAGTGTCTGGGTCGGGTGGCTGTGGGAACCGTCGCCCGCATTGATAATGGGAACGGGACTCACCTGCGCAGCCGCCAGCGGCGCACCTTCCAGGTTATGGCGCATGGCAATCACATCCGCGAAGGCGCCCACGACACGCACGGTATCCTGCACGGTCTCCCCTTTCGCGACGGAAGAGTTTTTCGCATCGGAAAAGCCGAGCACCTTGCCGCCGAGTTCCATCATCGCGGAAGTGAAACTCAGCCGCGTACGGGTACTGGGTTCATAGAAAAGCGTCGCGAGCTTGCCGTAACGCTGGCTCTCGCGGTATTTTTCCTTATTGGCAATCATATCGCCGGCCAGGGCGATGATCTGGTCGGTCTCCTTTTTGGTCAGGTCGGTAGGGTCGATAAGATGTTTCATATCGGGTTTCGTTTCAGAGGTTGTGCGGTTATTCAGCGGGCTGTCAGGCACCGATCCAGCTCTCGTCGGAGGGGTTGTTGCGAAACGCGAGGATGCGGTCTTTCCACTCGGGAGCGATGTATTTTTCACGGACGGCCACTTCCACGAGCGCGTCGAGGTTGCTCAGGGAACGGTTGGCCACATTCGCGGCTGCAAGCCGCTCCAGGCCCTTTTTCATGCCGTAAGTAAAGATGCTCACGATACCCAGCACCTGTGCGCCCTCTTCGCGAAGCGCATCCACCACGTCAATCACGCTGCCGCCGGTGGAAATGAGGTCCTCGATGACCACCACCTTGCAGCCTTTCTCCATCTTGCCTTCAATGCGGTTGGCCCGCCCGTGGTCCTTCGCCGACCCGCGGACATAGCCCATCGGCAGGCCCAGGATATCGGCCGTGATGGCGGCATGGGCGATGCCGGCCGTGGACGTTCCCATCAGCATTTCGCATTCGGGATAGCGTTCTTTCACCGTCTTCGCGAGGGACTGCTCCACGAGGGTACGCACCTTCGGCGCGGAGAGGGTCAGACGGTTGTCACAATAAATGGGACTCTTGATGCCGCTGGCCCAGGTAAAGGGCTGCTCCGGCCTCAAAAAAACGGCGCCGATACTCAGCAGCGCGCTGGCAATTTGTTCTTCCATATCGTTGATTTTCATTTGTTTCTTGTTCGTAAGCTAACCCAGGAAATCCTTCACGCAGCGCTTGTAGGCGGCCACGGGGTCTTCTGCGGCGGTAATCGGACGACCCACCACGATAAAGTCGGTCCCGAGTTCCCGCGCTCCCGCAGGGTCGGTAATCCGCACCTGGTCGTCCTTCGCGGCATCCTTGAAACGGATACCCGGGGTGATGGTCATGAAAGATTTTCCGCAGGCGTTCTTCACCAGCGTCGCTTCCAGCGGAGAGCAGACCACACCGTCAAGGCCTGCCTCCTGCGCGTTGCGGGCATAATGCGCGATGGTCTCGCCGATGGTCGCATTGATGAGCAGGTCCTTCTGCATCCGTTCCTCGCTCGTGGAGGTCAGTTGCGTCACGGCGACCAGCAGGGGCCGCGTGCCGTCCGGCCGGGTCAGGCCTTCGAGGGCCGCCTTCATCATTTCGATGGTGCCCGCCGCGTGCACGTTGCACATATCCACATCCAGTTCGGAAAGCACATGCATCGCCTTCTTCACGGTGTTGGGAATGTCGTGGAGTTTCAAATCCAGAAAAATCTTATGGCCGCGCGCCTTGATTTCCCGAACAATCTCGGGGCCGCAGGCATAGAAGAGCTCCATGCCGATTTTCACGAACGGCTTGCAGTCCTCGAAACGGTCGAGGAAACTGAGTGTCTGCTGCTTGCTGCTGAAATCGCAGGCGATGATTACGTCTTTCATTATTCTATTTTCAAATGGTTCAAATCTTCAATATGCAGGCGCTCCATGACCGCAGGCAACGCCTCGATAATGTCGCGGCAGGCGTAGGGATTGCGAAGGTTCTCCGCCCCTACCTGTACGGCGCTCGCGCCGGCCATCAGCATCTCGATCACGTCCTCGGCGCTGGCCACGCCGCCGCAGCCCATCACGGGAACGGAGCAGGCGTGAGCGACCTGGTACACCATCCTCAGGGCCAGCGGGAAAATCGCGGGACCTGAAAAACCGCCCACCTTGTTGGCCACGACGGGACGGCGCCGGGCAATGTCAATCCGCATGCCCAGCAGGGTGTTGATCAGCGTGAGTCCGTCCGCACCGGCCTCCTCACAGGCACGGGCCATCGCCACGATATCCGTCACGTTCGGACTGAGTTTGATATAGACCGGTTTTGAAGTCACTTTCTTCACCTCGCGGGTGATGGTCGCGGCCAGCCGAGGATCGGTACCGAAGGCCATGCCGCCTCCGTGCACATTGGGGCACGAAATATTAATCTCCAGAATATCAATCCCTTCGCAGCCGTCTGCCTTGGCGCAGCAGGCGACGTATTCGTCCACGGAAAAGCCGCTGATGTTGGCGATGATGCAGCCGTCATAGACCTTTCGCAGCGCAGGTACCTTTTCGCCCACCAGGGCGTCAATACCGGGATTCTGCAGACCCACGGAATTGATCAGGCCCTCGCGGCACTCCGCAATGCGGGGCGTAGGGTTGCCAAAACGCGGCTCGAGGGTGCTTCCTTTCAGGGAAATGCCGCCGAGCAGGTTCAAATCATATTCATCCTGCATCTCCAGGCCGAAGCCGAAGGTGCCGCTGGCGGGAATGACCGGGTTTTTCAAGCTCAGCGTTCCCAGGCGGACGCTCAAATCGTTTGCCGGTTTCATGCTTTACCTCCTTCTTGGGGCGCGCCCCATCCCAGTTGGGCCTTCGTGAAGACCGGACCGTCGGCACAAACCCTCCGGGGGCCTTCGACCGTCGCCACCGTACAACCGTAGCAGATGCCGAAACCGCAGCCCATCCGCTCTTCCAGGCTGGCCTGGCCCTCGGTAGGACAAAGCGCGCAGACCGCCTTCATCATCACCATCGGGCCGCAGGTATAGAAGTAATCGTAGGGCTCGGAGAGCGTGTGGATGGCATCGGTCACAAAGCCCTTGACACCCCGGCTACCGTCGGCCGTACTGATTGTGACCGCAACGCCGAGAGCGCGGAATTCTTCTTCGAGACAAATTTCCGAATCCTTGTTGAAACCCAGCACCACCTGCACCTTCCGTCCGGCGGAAAGCAGTTCCTTGGCCAGCAGGTAGAGCGGGGCCACGCCCATTCCGCCACCCACGAGCAGGACATTCATTCCGCTCGCGGACACATCGAAGCCGTTTCCAAGGCCCGTCAGGATTTCCAGGCACTCCCCCGTTTTCATCTTCGAGAGCTGGTCCGTACCGGCCCCGACCACCTTGTAAAGGAGCGTCAGCTTTCCCCCCTCACGGTCGCAGACCGAAATGGGGCGGCGCAGATATTTTCCGGGCAGGGCGATCTGGACGAACTGGCCGCTGCCGGCTATGGCGGACGTATCTCCGGAAAGCGTCAGCAGCCAGGAAGAAGGCGCCAGTTCCCGGTTCGCCTCAATCGTAAAAATTTCTTTTTTCAACTTTCCCATCTTCTTACGCTCCAAAGAAGTCCGGGTCGGCATAGGCCACCCGGCCCTTGCAGATATTCAACAGGCATTTGCCCTGCACCTTCCAGCCTTCGAACGGCGTCGCCTTGCCCATCGAGGCAAAGTCGGCAGGGTTGATTTCATAGGGATTTCCCAAATCGAACACGGCATAACTCCCCTCCTGAATGGCGGAAGGCAGACCGAACACGCGCCGGGGGGCCTCGGCCATCAGTTCGACCATCCGTTCCAGCGGCAGGATGCCGGTCTTAACCAAACGGGTATAGACCACGGGAAAGGCGGTTTCCAAGCCGACGATGCCCATGGCGCTCCGCTGCAGGCCGCGGGATTTTTCCTCAGCGCTGTGGGGAGCGTGGTCGGTGGCGATACAGTCAATCGTGCCGTCGAGAAGTCCGTCAATCAAGGCGGCCCGGTCGCTTTCGCTGCGAAGGGGCGGGTTCATCTTGAAACGGCCGTCCTCCTGCAGGTCCTTGTCACATAGGACG
This sequence comes from Bacteroidales bacterium, assembly GCA_017961345.1. Lineage (GTDB taxonomy): Bacteria > Bacteroidota > Bacteroidia > Bacteroidales > UBA932 > Cryptobacteroides. The sequence continues at coordinate 22,382 of JAGCXP010000035.1, forward strand.
AGGTAATGCGGGCCGGTCTCGCAACTGGCCCGCACGCCGCTTTTTTTGGCCTGCCGGATCAGTTCCACGCTCTCCTTGCAGGAAATGTGGCAGACATGATAGCGGCAGCCGGTTTTGGCGGCCAGTTCCAGATCGCGGGCAATCTGTCCCCATTCGCTTTCCGAACAAATTCCCTTGTGGCCGTGTTCGCGGGCATATTCTCCGTCATGGATATAGCCTCCGTGCAGCAGACGGTTGTCCTCGCAGTGTGCCGCAATGACGCAGTCGTTTTCTGCCGCCAGGCGCATCGCCCGTTCCATGATTTCATTGTTCTGCACGCCGCTGCCGTCGTCCGAAAAGGCAATCACGCGGCTTTTCAGCGCGGCTACGTCCACGACTTCCAGGCCTTTGCGCCCGAGCGTGATGGCGGCATAGGGAAGCACGGTGATGACGGCGTCGCGGTCGATGGCTTCCTGCTCCACGGCGAGCGTTTCGAGCGTATCGGGCACGGGGTTGAGATTGGGCATCGTGCCCACCAGGCCGTAGCCTCCCCGGGCGGCCGCCTTGCTGCCGCTTTCGATGGTCTCCTTATATTCATAGCCGGGCTGGCGAAAATGCACGTGCACGTCCGTCAGCGAGGGACAAATCAGCATCCGGGAAGCGTCCGTCTCCGAAACGAGGGCGTCCATCCCACTAGCGGGGAACAGCATGCCGCTGTCTCCGGAGGGGGTTTCCGCCTGGCCTACCGTATCGGAATCCGGACCTAAAAAAGAGAGGTTTCCCCCGGACACGAGCACGTCTTCGCGGGAGGATTTCCCCCCGGCGGCAAAGCGGATATCTTTCAGCAGGAGTTGTTCATTCATACCAAATAACAAAGTTAGGAAACTTTGCGGAAAAGGCAAAAGGATTTTTCAACAAAAGGGGAACAGGGCATAAAAAAAGAAGGGCGTTATCACGTCCTTCCTTTTTTCAACATCGTGTCTGCTAATTACTCAGCAACGGCAACGGTGTCGGCCTGGGCGCAAGAGTCGCAGGCAGCGCAGCTGTCGCAAGCGCAAGCGCAGGAATCAGCGGCAGCCTTGTCAGCAGCCTTGTTTCCACAGCAGTTTCCGCAGGAGCAGGAAACGGCGACCGCGAGCATGGCAACGGCGGCGACGGAAAGAATCATCTTTTTCATAATGCCTTTATTTTTAATAGGTTTAACTTTTCAAGCAAATCGGTCGCAAATGTACAAACATTTACAATAAAAACAAAATAAAACTTATTTTTTCGCCTCATATACCTCCATATCGGAGATTTCCCCCTGTTCCAGGCGGAAACGAAGGGCGGTGCGCACCAGATTGAAGCCCTGATGGCCGGCGGCTCCGGGATTGATAACCAACATGTTGTTAGCCGCATCGTTCATCACGCGGAGGATATGGGAATGGCCACAGACAAAAATATCCGGCTTGTACACGCGGATTTTCTCAAGCGCCTCGGGATTGTAATGGCCGGGATAGCCCCCGATGTGCGTCATCAGGACCGTCTTCCCCTCACATTCGAAATAGCGGAAACGCGGGCAGAAATCCCGCAGGGCATAGTCGTCCGCATTGCCGTACACGCCAATCAGCGTCTTGAGGGTAGCGAGTTGGCTGTACACCTCGGTGCCGCCGCCGAAATCCCCGGCATGCCAGACCTGCTCGGCAGGGGCAAGGAAATCGAGAATATCCTTGTCCAGCGAGCCGTGGGTGTCTGAAAGTACGCCGACAATCATAACTGAAAATGCTGATAGACCGCCGACACGGCAAAAAGTGCGGCCGTTTCCGTCCGCATTCGGGAAGGCCCGAAATGCACGGGGTGGTAGCCCGCCTGGATGGCTGCTTGGGCTTCTTCGGGCGAGAAATCCCCTTCCGGGCCAATCAGGATGACGATTTCGCGACTGTCGGAAGCCTTCAGCACCTCTCCCAACGAGCGGCGCCGCTCCGTTTCCTCTTCAAAACAATAGGCAATCAGGCGCAGAGGCTGTCCATCGGAAGCCCCCTGCGTTCCGGAGGGAAGCGCCGCATTCTCCCGTAAAAAGTCCCGCACGGAAAGCGGCTCCGCAATCTCCGGCACCGCCCCTTTGAGCGACTGCTTGGCGGCGGAAAGCAGAATGCGGGTGGCCCGGTCGGTCTTGTACACCTTGCGCTCCGAATGATCGCCGATCAAGGGAACAATCCGGTCCACGCCGATTTCGCAGGCCTTTTCCAGGAACCATTCGAAACGCTCGTTGTTCTTGGTGGGGCACACGGCCATGGTCAGATGGTAGGGATGGCCGCCCCAGGAGGGCGTGCGCTCCACGATTTCCGCCCGGGCGCATTTCCCCGAGGTCGAAGTCAGGATGCACTTGAGCAGTTTCCCCGCCCCGTCGATGACGAAAATCTCCTCCCCGACGGCATGACGAAGCACCCGCACGCAATGCCGGGTTTCCTCCTCGTCAAGCGTAAGAATTTGTCCCTCAATGTCGTTGCTATAGAAAAGTTCCATTGCTTCTGCGCGTTTGAAGCGGTCAGGCCCGAATGATTTTCACCCGCCCGTCAAGTTCCACCTTGATAATCTGCGAAGCCAGGCCGGTCGCCTGCGCTTCGAGGGACGGATCGACAATGTAGTCCACGGCATCCTTGATTTCCTGCGGAATCTCGGCAAAACACTTGGGCGTAGGCTGCCCGGAGATATTGGCGGAGGTAGAGACCAACAGGTGTCCCAGACGGCCCGCCAGACGCTGGCAGAACTCGCTTTGGGGGATGCGGATGCCCACGCTACCGTCTTCCGCCACCGTTCCTTCGGCCAGCGCCCCGCGACAGGCCTGCGGATAGATCAGCGTCATCGGAGCGTCGTTCACTTCAATCAGTTGGAGGGCCATTTCCGGAATCTCCTTCACATAGCGGGCGATCATATCGAGGTCGGCGGAGAGAAGCACGAGCGACTTGGAATCCGCCCGCTTCTTCAGCGCAAAAATGCGGGCGACCGCCTCGCTGTTGCAGGCATCACAGCCCAGGCCCCAGACGGTGTCGGTAGGATAGAGGATGACGCCCCCTTTGCGGAGAACGTCCAAAGCTTCTTTCAGGGTTTGTTCCATACAAAATCGACGATGACAGGATAGTGGTCCGACCATTTCCAGTGCGGACTGGCGTGGGAAACGGCCTTCAGGGAGCTCCCCTGCAGAATATAATCGATGCGCAGCAGCGGCCACAGATAATAATAGGTGGCGGCCATTCCGCGGCCGGCCTGCACGAAACTGTCGTCGTGCCCCTTGCGCAACGCCTGGTAGGTATGCGACATCGGCGTATCGTTGAAATCCCCGCACACGAGGCTCTCCAGCGGGCAGGCCGCGATATTCTTGAGGATTTCATCCACCTGCCGGGGACGGATCAGGATGGAGCGGCGCATTTTCTGGCCGGTCTGGCGGATATACTCCTCCCCCTCGTCCGCCGACTTGACCAGTCCGGGAAGGGAGATACTGTAACTCTGCAAGTGACAGTTATAGAAACGAATCACCCGCTGGGGGAAAGCAATATCGGCATAAAGCACCAGGTTGGTGGTGCCGTCGAAGGTAATGGAAGACTTCTCCTTGATGGGATAGCGGCTCACTATCACGTTCCCCGCCTTGGTTTTCGAGCCGGGAAAGGCGAAATAAGCGCAGTCAAAACCCGGGAACCAGCGACGGCAGAACGCGGGAATATCCACCTCTGCATCGACCAGGAACTCCTGCAGGCAGACCACATCCGGCTTCTGCCTCTTCAGTTGGGTGAACACGCTGTCCAGACACTCCTTCTCCTTCATTTTTTGCCCTTCGGCAAGTTGGAAGCGCCCTACATTGTAAGATATGATTTTCAGTTGCGACGCATCCGGGTCCTGGGAATGGAAACCTACGTATTCGCCCACGAATAGGAATGAGGGCAGCAGGGCCAGCAACGGAATCAAGGCGGCGGAGGAGCGCCGGAAAATCGCCCAGACGAGCAGAAAGGCGTTGAACAGAAACAGCGGGACGAAGAGAATGCCGAACACCGAGAAGAACCACACCGACGCGGGATTGACCAGCACGCTCAGGTAGGACAGGGCGAGCAGGAGCGCGACGCCCAGCATCAGCACGCGGGCCGTCACCCCCAGAATGGTCAGTTTCCGTGTCTTTTTGTGGCTTCTAGCGCTCATCTCCGTACATCTTTCCCTGCTTTTTCCAGTAAAGAACCAGCAACCAGCCGAAGAGGGCGCCGCCCAGGTGCGCGAAATGCGCCACGTCCACCATTCGTCCGAATACGCCGGTAAAGAGTTCAATGATGATGAAAATAATCACCATCCACTTGGCCGTCAGGGTAATGGGCGGGAAAATCAGCGTCAGGCGGCTGTCAGGATAGAGCATGGCGTAGCCCACCAGCAGGCCGTAAATGGCACCGGAAGCACCCACGGTCGGGATGCTGTAGAGTTGTCCGAGCGCCTCGGCGGCACCGGGCGTGTTCGCCGCAATCTGCAGCTGGTAATAATATTCCTGCAGCGCCTGGGCTCCCATGTGCAGCGCCGCCGCACCGAGTCCCGTCACAAAGTAAAAGAACAGGAACTTCTTCGGCCCCCAACTCCGCTCCAGTACGCTGCCGAAGAGCCAAAGGGTGTACATATTGAAGAAAATATGCCAGAAGCCGCCGTGCATGAACATATGCGTGACGGGCTGCCACCAATGGAAAAAGGGAGAATGGATGTAAAATAACGAAAAGTTCCCGTACATAAACTCAGGCCGCAGGCCGGAAAACAACATCACGAAGATGTTGATCAGAATGATGTTCCGGGTGGCCACGGGAATGCTGTTCATACAGCCGTTGCTGCGATATTCAATCATATTAAAATAGTTTTTCTATCTGTTCCTGGGGCAGGCGGGTATAAATGCGCTTGCCCTGCGGGGTAATTTCATGTTCCGTGCAGGCAAATAGGTCGTTAATCAGCCGCTGAGCCTCTTGCGAGGACACGTTCTGCTCCCCTCCGACGACCGCCTGGGCGAATTTGAGGGCCAGGGCGGACTGCATCGTCTCTTCCAGCGAAACGCTGCGGTCCGAAAGGATGGCCAGGATGTCCGAGACGGTCTGCTCCACCTTCCCGCTCTCGGCGGAAAAGCCTTCGGGTACGCCGCTGATGACCACGGTGTCGTTTCCGAGCGGGCGGATATCGAAGCCCAGGTGCTCCAGCAGCGCGGCGTTGTCTTCCAGCAGCAGCGCGCCCTCTACGCCCACGAAAACGGCCGTTTCGAAGAGGGCGGTCTGGGTGCTGTGCGCCTGGTCGGAGAGAATGCGGCTGTACTTGTCATAAAGGATGCGCAGCCGGGCCCGGCGGATATGGATGACAGCCAGGGAGTCCGACAGCGGCGTGAGAATATACTTGTTTTTGAAAACCAGCACGTTCGTAAGGCCGACCGCCTGTCCGTCGAACAGTTTGCCATAGTTCTGGTCGCGGTCCACGGCCGCTCCCGTCGGATACGATGGACCGTAGCCCCCCATCGAGGGGCCTCCCCCCGCAGGGAAATCCGCCGCAACGGGGCCGTTCCCCCCGAAGGTATCCGGTTCATTTTCAAAGCCGTCCGTTTCGAAAGGATTGTATGCGGCATCCGTTTTCTTGTCCGGAGAACGCAAGGGATGCAGCTCGTCGAAGATGCGGCTCGTAACAGGAATCTGGGTCTGTCGGCTACCTTCAAAATCGATGGTGTCGCCGAAACTCTGCTTCCCCAGCACACCCTTGACGGCGGCAAAGAGGGTCTGATAGATGATGGCGTCTTCCTCGAACTTGATTTCCGTCTTGGTCGGGGAAACGTTGACGTCCACGCTGTAGGGCGGCACTTCCAGAAACAGGAACCAGGGGGGCAACATGCCGTCGGGCACCAGTCCCTCATAGGCCTTCTGCACCGCCTTGCTGAGGTAGGGGCTGCGGAAGTAGCGCCCGTTGACGAAGAAAAACTGGTTGCCGCTGCCCTTGCGTGCGCTCTCCGGTTTTCCGACAAAGCCGTTCACGCCCACGACGGAGGTCTGGGTCGTGATATCGAGCAGCTGGGTAGCCACATCGCCCCCGAAGAGGTCCTTGATCCGAACCTTCAGGGAAGCGGTGGGTGCGAGGCGGAACACCTCTTTCCCATTGTGACTCAGGGAAAATGCGACATCGCAGCGGGTCAGCGCCACGCGCTGGAATTCTTCCACGATATGGCGAAACTCCACGGCGTCGCTCTTCAGGTATTTGCGGCGGGCGGGTACGTTGTAGAAGAGATTGCGCACCGAAAAACTGGTCCCTTTGGGGGCGGCTACGCTCTCGATGCTTTTCTGCACGGAGGCGGCCATACAGACTTCGCAGCCGGTCTCATCCTCTTCCCGGCGGGTACGCAGGGTGACTTCCGCGATGGCCGCAATGCTGGCGAGGGCCTCTCCGCGAAAGCCGAAGGTCAGAATCTTTTCCAGATCCTCGGCCGAAGCAATCTTGCTCGTCGCGTGGCGCTCAAAGCAGAGGACGGCGTCGTCGGGCGACATGCCGCAGCCGTTGTCAACCACGCGGATCAGCGTCCGTCCACCGTCGAGAATGCTTACGTCAATCTTGTCGGCACCGGCGTCCACGGCATTTTCCACCAGCTCCTTGACCACGGAAGCGGGACGCTGCACCACCTCACCGGCGGCGATCATGTTGGCAATGTTGCCCGGAAGGACGCGGATATTCATTTAGAGAATCGCGTAAAACTTGACAATATAAATCAGTACGATGACAAAGAGAATCATCCCGACCCATCCGATCAGGCGCTGAGCCCGCGTCGTCAGGTTGCGATGCTCCGAACCGGCGCGCATATTGCGACGGATGTAGTCTCCCGGACGGTGCTCTTCTTTTTCATAGCTGCCGTCCACCGCACCGAAAATTTCCTTGCGGCGTTCTTTTTCCGGGTCGTAATAACGGGGCCGGTAATTGAATTTCCGGCATTCGCGGGTTCCGAAAAAGGAGGGACTGAATTTCATATCGCTCTGATTTTAATAAACAAAACTACGGACGTCCTCCGCGCTGATGGGCTGGCCGCCGAGAATCAGCAGGCGCTCCACGACGTTGCGCAGTTCGCGGATGTTGCCCGTCCAGGATTTTTCGGTCAGCAGACGCATCGCCTCCGGAGAAATATCCTTGCGGGCCATGCCGCTCTCCTGGCCAATCTGGTCGATGAAGTGTTCCACCAGCAAGGGGATGTCGCTCTTGCGCTCATCCAGCGAAGGTACCTGGATCACGATGACGCTCAGGCGGTGGTAAAGGTCCTCGCGGAAACGGCCTGCGGCAATCTCTGCCTTGAGGTCCTTGTTGGTCGCCGCCAGCACGCGCACGTCCACCTCGATATCCTTGTCGCTGCCCACACGGGAGAGTTTTTTCTCCTGCAGCACGCGCAGCACCTTGGCTTGGGCAGCCAGGGACATATCGCCGATTTCATCCAGGAAGAGGGTGCCCCCGTCCGCCTGTTCAAACTTTCCCTTATGCTGTTTCACGGCCGAGGTAAACGAACCTTTTTCGTGGCCGAAGAGTTCACTTTCAATCAGTTCCGAGGGAATGGCGGCGCAGTTTACCTCGACATAGGGCATGGAAGCGCGATGGCTTTTGGCGTGCAGGCTCCGGGCCACCAGTTCCTTTCCGGTTCCGTTCTGTCCCGTAATCAGCACGCGGGCATCCGTGGGCGCCACCTTGTCCACCATCTCGCGAAGGGCCTTCATGCCCTCGCTCTCCCCCACCATACCGTCCACACCGCTGTACACCTTCTTCTTGAGCACTTTGGTCTCCCCCACGAGGTTCACTTTGTCCACCGCGTTGCGGATCGTGAGCAGAATCCGGTTCAAATCCAGCGGCTTCACCAGGAAATCGTACGCCCCTTTACGGATGCAGTCCACCGCCGTGTCGATATCCCCGTGGCCCGTCATCATGACGACCGCCGTATCCGGATCCGACGCATGCAACTGCGTGAGTACTTCAATCCCGTCCATACCGGGCATCTTGATATCGCAGAGAACCACCTGGAAATGGTCGCCTTCGGCCATCTGCAGGGCCGTCGGTCCGTCCGGGGCCGCCTCCACGAGCCAGCCCTCATCCTCCAGAATCTCTTTCAGGGAACTGCGGATGGCACGTTCGTCATCCACAATCAGGATTTTCGCATTCTTTGACATAGCTTGCAAAGTTACAAAAAAAATTTGCACAATTTAAAAAAGTCCCTTATCTTTGCAGCCCGTTTCAAAAGGACGGGAGACATACAGTCTCTTAGCTCAGTTGGTTAGAGCGCTACACTGATAATGTAGAGGTCACTGGTTCAACTCCAGTAGGGACTACTCAGAGAGAAGGGGGATTAGCTCAGTTGGTAGAGCACTTGCTTTGCAAGCAAGGGGTCAAGAGTTCGAATCTCTTATTCTCCACAAAGTAGAAGAAAAAGGTCGCGCCGAGTTCACTCGAGCGCGACTTTTTCTTATAGTTTGGATTGCCCCGCCGCAGGCGGGCAGAGATGTCGGAGCGAAGCGACGAAATCTCGGAGAATAAGAGATGCGCGCGGGCTGACAAGCCCCGCCGCAGGCTTATATTTCGCGGCGGAGGGAGAGTTGCTGCTGAATGTCTTTCATCCGCTCGGTGCGGAGAGGATAGAAACTCAGGCACAGGATGCCGAGGGCGGCACCCGCAGCGGGAATGAAACTCATCAGGGCTTTGATGACATCGAGGGTGCGGGGCGCCTGGACGGCCAGGTCCTTGTCGTAGCCGAAAAGGCCGAGCAGGCTCAGCAGCAGAAATCCGCCGATGGCGCCGCCGAATTTCTGGGCCATGGAAGAAGACGAGAAAATCAGGGCGGTCGAAGAACGGCCGTTGCGCAGTTCGGAATAGTCGGCCACGTCGGCGAACATACTCCACACGAGCGGCGCGGCGATGCCGAAGGCCAGACTGATGAGAACCTGCAGGGCGGCAAGCAGCCAAACGCCGCCGGGACTGGCCGGCAGGAACCAGATGACACAGCTCAACACGGCGGAGAGCGCGAGCATCAGCATGAAGCTTTCCCGCTTGCCCAGTCTCTCGGAGACGGGCACGGCAAGCAGCACGCCGGCCATCTGTCCGATTTCTCCCAGTGTCAGGAAGACGGCGCAGCTGAGCAGCGGATGGGCCTGCAGGATGTTGGCAAAGTAGTAAGCGGCCGCCCCGCCCCGGATGGACAGGCACAGCAGCTGACAGATAGCCCCACCCAGCAGCAGCCACCAGGGTCCGTTCCCTGCCAGGGCCCTGAGGTCCTTGCGGATCGAACCGGAGGCGTCATCATCGGATTTTTCCGCCGGTTTCACGTGCTCGCGGGTGAGCAGGAAACAGGCGACAAAGAGCAGGGCGCAGAGCCCCGCCACGACGGCGATCACCCCTGTCCACTGAAGGGGATCGGCATCCCCCACGCTGCGGATGATTCTGCCCTGCGCATTCTCCGTCCCGAAGACGGAGCGCTCGAATATCCAGAAAATGCCCATCGCGACAAAGCTTCCGACATAGGCGAAAAACATCCGGAAGGAAGAATAGACGCTCTTCTCGCGGGAATCGTCCGTAACCAGTCCCAGCATCGCCCCGTACGGGACATTGACGGCGGTGTAGGCGGTCATCATCAGGATGTACATCAGATAGGCATAGACATGCTTGAAGGTATAGGAACCGTCCGGGACATAGAAGGAAAGAATGCCGATGACCGCGAAAGGGACGGCCATCCAGAGCAGGTAAGGACGATACTTCCCCCACCGGGTCTGCGTGCGGTCGGCGACGAGTCCCATCACGGGATCGGACACGGCGTCATAGAGCTTGGTCACCAGCAGGAGCGTGGCGGCGTGGACGGGCCTGAGCCCGAATACATCCGAATAGAAGATGGGAAGATAGTAGGAAAAGATTTTCCAGAACATCGAGGAGGCCATGTCCCCGAGTCCGTAACCGATTTTTTCAGAGAGCCTGTTCATCTTCACGGATTCATTCAAAAATTTTCAGGATTTCCAGGCACATCCGGGCATTGTGGTAGGGACATTTCCAGAAGCCGGCCTTTGGAAGCGAAGGGTCGGGCGTGCCGTCCGGGAGCAGGTTGAAGTACCACTCCCCTCCCCGGGAATCGACAAAATGCTCCTTGATGTAGTCCCAGCAGCGGAAAGCCCGCTCCAGGGCCGGACCGTCGGCGTGGTACTTCCACAGCCAGAGGTTGCCCACTACGGCCTCCGCCTGTACCCACCACTGGCGGGTGTAATCGATCTGCCGAGAGACCTCGCCGCAGGGACGCTCATACAGGAAAGACCCGTCTTCCAGACAGCCCTCGTTCCCGGCGCGGCCCAGACGGGCGCAGGCACGGCGCACCTTTTCCGTCATATCGAAATCGCGGAGGGCGAAGGCGCACTCCAGCCCCAGCCAGGATGTCTCGATGTCGTGGCCGAAGGAAACGGCACCGGGCAGCACGCTCCATTCGCCGGTGAAATACAGCCGCAGGTGGCCGTCCTCGCCCGGCATAAACAGGCAGACCCGCTCCAGCAGTTCTGCCAGGGCCATTTTCAGTTGTTCGTCGGGCCAAACACGGTAAAGCGCGGCATAGGCCTCCAGCAGGTGGAGATGCGAGTTCATCGTCTTGTCGGCATTGATGTCGTGCTCGCTCAGCGACATATCCTCCAGCGGAGAAAAATCCCGGGCCAGCGCTTCGCGGTACCCTCCGTTTTTTGCGTCCCGGAAATAACGTTCCACCGTCCGGAACAGATGGACGGCCGCATTCAGGGCCTCCTTGTCGCCGCTGCAGCGGTAAAACTCACTCATTCCGTAGATGGCGAAGGCCTGCGAATACAACTGTTTCTTCCGCTCGTGCGGCTCCCCGGAAGGACTGACGCTCCAATAGACGCCTCCGTAGCGGTGGTCGCAGAAATGCTGGAGGAACCACTCCGCCGCGTGGCGGGCGGCCAGCAGGCAGTCCTTGCGGCCGAGCGCGAGGCTGGCGGCGGAAAAGGTCCAGATGATGCGGGCATTGAGGATTACGCCCCTGGGGGCATCCGCCACGGGGCGGCCCGCAAAATCCGCCTCGCCGTAGAATCCTCCCCGCGGATCCTTCATTCCCAGCCACCAGTCCAGAATGTTTTTGTCGAGGATCCGGCGGATCTCCTGAAGAAATTGTTCACTCCTGTTCATCATCCTTTTGGCTGTTTACCTGTTTGAAGGAAGAGCGGTACTCACTGGGAGTCACACCCTTGCGGGATTTGAAAATCCGGTTGAAATTCGAAATGTTGTTGTAGCCGCACTGGTAGCAGATCTCGGAGACGAACATCGAGGTGCTGGACAGCAGATCGGCGGCATGGCCGATGCGGATGTCGGCGATGTAGTCGGCCAGCGAGCGGCCGGCGCGCAGCTGGAAAAAGCGGCTGAAGGACGAAGGGGCCATGTTCACCATCCCCGCCAGCATCGGGAGGCTCAGTTCTTCGCCGTAATGGTCGCGGATATAGTGCTTGATCTTGATGACACGGCGGCTTTCCGAATAGATCTCGGAACTGGCGAAACTGGACAGTTCACGGGCTTCGGTGGACTGGGCGAGCAGGTACAGCAGATACAGGAAATGCAGGAACTGAAGAAATTTGTCCTCCATTCCCGCGAGTTTCTCGAGCAGTTCGCGCACGCGTGCGATATCGGAAGAAGAGAAGGTCAGTCCCTTCTGTGCGCGGTCCAGCAGCACGCGGATCGAAGAAAACTGATCGCGGGAGAGCAATTCTTCCGACAGGATGGAACGGGAAAACTGGATGGTGATTTCACGAATGTCTCCCGTATCACAGACCCCCTGTTCCCAGGCGTGTTCGATATTTTCGCTTCCCACGAGCACAAGGTCCTCCTTTCCGATGATCTCCCTCCGGTCCCCGACGACACGAACGGCTCCGTCGGCGTTTTCGAGGTAGTTCAACTCCAGTTCGGGGTGGGTGTGGAGGGGGAAGGTCAGTTTGGTCTTTCGTCTGTCAACGACGTAGAACAAGTCTTTGTCGGACAAAGGTGTTATCTCGGCTATGGGCTTGGTCATAGGGTCAGTTCGTTTTAGCGGTACAGGGGCGGCAGGTCACCTTCCAGCAAGATTTCGGTTAATGCTGCGAAAAATAAGAAATCTTCTTCGCTATAGCAACCTTTCCAGGGACCAAAATAATGGCTGGAGGGCGGAAGGCCTCCGTTGCGCCAGCACAAAACGAAGGAGAGATTGCGCCCCTGAATGGCCGGGAAGAGGTTTTCCGTCCACCAGTTCCTGCGGTAATAGGATGAATGCAGCGGACTGTTATTTTCCAGGCCGACCTCGGTAAGTGCGGCGATTTTTCCTTTTTCCCGGGCGATGTCCGAGATCATCGTCGTCAGCAGCGGGACGAATTCATCGAAACGGCGGCCCGGCGAATCATAGGCGTCCAGCCCGACGATATCGACATATTCGTCTCCGGGCCAGAAGTCCAGGTAGATGTCCCGGTGCTTCTGCGGCGGATCCCAGATAAAATGGATGGCGTCGGGAGAGTAGGCGCTGATCAGATTGTCCAGCCCCTTTTCCTTCCGCAGATAGTCGAAGGTGAAACGGAAGAGGGCGACATAGTCCTCCCGGGAGGCACTCCCCTTTCCCCACCAGAAACCGTTTCCGGTATGCTCGTGCCAGGGACGGAAGACCAGCGGGAATCGTTCCCCGGAAGGACCGGTCAGGCTGCCTAGGAAGGCGGCCACCTTGTCGAGCCAACCCTTGAACAGCTCGTGGTTCTCCCCGCCCGGGATGATGGTATGGGCGGCGGGGGTATTGTCCCAGGAATTGCCGCCGGTCACGGGGTTGGCACAGTGCCAGGATATCGAATTGAGGGCGCCCCGTTTGTAGGCCGCGACAATGTGGCGGCGGATGGTCTCGAAAGATTCTCCGTCGATGTTGCGGGGATGGCCGAGTTCGATCTCGGAAATATCCCAGCCGCAGACGGCCGGGTGGCTGCCCGTGAGGATCTGGATGTCGGAACGGCTGATGCTGCCGTCATCCCACCACTTTTCTCCGCCGGAAAGGCCATATTCGGTGGGGATCTGGGCCCCCATCATCGTCCCTTTCCGGCTAAGGGCGGCCAGGCGCTCCAGCATCAGGGAAGCGGAAGATTCCGAAGAAGCGCAGCCGCCGAGAAGCAGACCGCCGAGCAGGAGGGTAAAAAGGGATCCTTTCATTACAGGCGGGATTCAGAATCGGTTACATAAGGCTGGTTGCCGTCGATGAGGGCGTTGAGCGCGGCCACGGAACAGCCGGTCCGGAGCCCGTCCGCCTGCGTGTGGAGACAGTAGTCCACCAGGCGGTCGACGGAGGATTCGGCCACGTGCAGGCGCGTATCACAGGAAGCATAATAAATCAGCACCCGTCCGTCCTCGTCCTGGATCCAGCCGTTGGTAAAGAGTACGTTCATCACGTCCCCCACGTATTCCTCCCCCTCGGGAGCCATCAGAAAACCGGCAGGCTCGGCAATCACCCTGGAGGGATCCTCAAGCGACGTCATATACAGGTACAGCACGTAGCGGAGCCCGGAAGCACAGCCCCTCACGCCGTGGGCCAGGTGGAGCCAGCCGCGGGAGGTCCGGATGGGAGCGGGACCTTCCCCGTTCTTGAGTTCACGGACGGTGTGGTAGTGGCGGGGATTGAGGATGAATTCATCCCGGATGAGGGCATTTTCCATGCTGTCGGTCAGGGCCCAGCCGATGCCGCCTCCCTTTCCTGCATCGATGAAGCCGTCCTGGGGACGGGTGTAGAGGGCGTATTTTCCCTCAACGAACTCCGGATGCAGCACCACATTGCGCTGCTGACAACGGGCCTGGATGTCGGGAAGGCGTTCCCAGTGGATGAAATCCCGGGTGCGGGCCACGCCGGCGCAGGCCACGGCGGAGGAAAGGTCCCCCGCGGGAGCGTGCGGGTCCTTGCGTTCCACGCAGAAGATACCGTAAATCCAGCCGTCCTCGTGGGCCGTCAGGCGCATATCGTAGATGTTGGTGGCGGGTTCGCCGTACTCGGGCATCACGACCGGCCGGTCCCAGAAACGGAAATGGTCCACGCCGTTCGGGCTTTCCGCCACGGCGAAGAAGGATTTACGGTCAGCGCCCTCGACGCGGACGACCAGCAGGTAGCGGCCCTTCCACTTGATGGCCCCCGCATTCATCACGGCGTGGATGCCGAAACGCTCCATCAGGTACGGATTGCGTTCCGGGGACAGGTCGTAGCGCCAGAACAGGGGGGCGTGGGCGGCCGTCAGGACCGGATGAAGGTAGCGTTCAAAGATACCGTTCCCTTCGACAGGCGTATTTTCTTTCTCATATAGCTTGCGTTGCTGCTCTTTCAGAGCCTGTAGTCTCTCTTCAAAATTTTTCATCGTTATTCGTATAAGGCAGGCAGGTCGCGCTCCAAAAGGATGTCGCTATAATTGGCAAAGGTAATAAAATCATTTTCGGAATAGCACCCCTTCCAGGGCCCGAAGAAATGACCGGCGGGAGGGATATCCCCGTTGCGCCAGACCAGGGCGTAGGACAGGCCTTTGCCGCGGATGGCCTGGTAGAGCCGCTGGGTCCACCAGTTGCTGACGCTGTAGTTGTTTTCGAGACCGGTCTCCGTCAGGGCGGCAATCTTGTCTTTGGCGACAGCCAATTCCGCAATCTTCTGGCAGAGAGTCGGTACCACGTCCATAAAGCGGCGATCGTTGTTCAGGTCGTCGTAGGCGTCCAGGCCGAGGATATCGACATACGCATCGCCGGGCCAGTACTCCAGGTAGATGCTCGAATAGTCCCCGGGCGGGTTCCAGATGAAATGGATGGCGTCGGGAGAATAGGCGCTGATGAGGTTTTCGACGCCTTTGGTATTCCGCAGGTAGTCGAAGGTAAAACGCCACATCGCCACGTAATCGCTTTGGGAAGCGCTCCCCTTTCCCCACCAGAAGCCGTTGCCGGTGTGTTCGTGCCAGGGACGGAAGATGAGCGGAATCTGCTCGCCCGAAGGAGTGGTCAGGCTCTTGAGGAACGCTGCCACCCGGTCCAGCCACAGCTTGAATTTCTCGTGGTTCGCTCCGCCCGGAATGACGGTATAGGCGGCGGGGGTGTTGTCCCAGGAATTGCCGCCGGTCACAGGATTGGCACAGTGCCAGGAGAGGGTATTGACGGCCCCGCGCTGCCAGGCGGCCTGGATGTGCTGACGGACGACGGTGAAATCCTCTCCGTCGATGTTGCGGCTGTTGCCGAGTTCGATGCCGGAGATGTCCCAGCCGCAGACGGCCGGATGACTGCCGGTCAGAATCTTGACGTCGGAGTTGTTGATGCTGCCGTCGTCCCACCATTTGACACCGCCCGAGAGTCCGTACTCGGTGGGGATCTGCTGACCGAACATAGTCCCGCTGCGCCGGAGCGCGGCAAGCCGCTCGAGGAACGAGCCGCCTTCGTCGCCGCCCCCACCGCCGCCTTCGCCGGTGCTGACCGTCATGCGCTGGTTGGGAATGTCGAGCTCGACGGTATAGGCGCCGGAGGCATAGCCGTGACGGCCGGGATAGAACTGCGCTTCCGACTCCCCGCTGCCCGCCACATAGCGGACCTTGCCGAAATCGATGTTGGGTTCGCTTCCTCCGTCAAGTTCCTGCGCATATTGGGGATACCATTCGTCGCTGGCGACGGGAACGAACTTGAATCCCAACTCTCCGGAAGTTCCGAAGTTCAGGCTGACCCCTTCGACACGGTAGATGCCGTTGCCCGTATGCGGGATACGGATGCGGTTGGCGGCATCCCATCCCCCGACGGCATCGCCGATGATCGACAGGGCGGAAGGATAGACGACGTCCGAGTGGGGCACCATCGCGATGCTGCCCGAGGCGAAATCCACGGTGATGTCGGCCGAGCCCGTAAAGGCGGGCGTCACCTGCGTGTCCGACGAAGGGTCCTGCGTGCGTCTGAGCGCCGGTCCGTTGACCAGGTTCAGGGACGCGTCGGCACCGAACCATTCGGCCGTCCACTGGTCGGCCAGATAGATCTTGAAACCTTCGGAGGAGGTAAAGTTGATACCGTACCCCCGGTATTTTCCGTCAGCGCCCCGGCTCAGGGTCAGCTCCTCGGAGAAGACCCAGGGGGTCTCGAAACAGCCGCCCAGGAGGTAGATCTTCGAGGGCATCGAAGCCTGCATCGTCTTGAAACGGAGCAGTTGGCGGCGGACGACGGTCCGGGGCGTCGAAGACACCCTCGAGGCCAGCAGTTTTCCGTCGCCGTCGAGCAGCGACAGGGCAAAGGATTCATAAGCCTGATCGCCGCTGGTAACGGGCAACGGGATATAGAAGTCCATCCTCGAGGAGACCTGCGAACCCTGGATCCGGAAAATGACTTCCTTTTCCAGGTCGTTGGCCGGATGACCCATCTGTACCGCGCTGGTGCCGGGAACGGGCGTTCCGAGCATAAATTCTCCCTGGATCTTGTGGGAGGAGGCGAAACGGAACAAACGGGTTCCCTCCGGGACCGACGAGAAGGGAATCTTGACCAGTCCCGAGCAAGGATAAAAGCAATAGTCACTTCCTTCCGATACGGCAATCATCGGCACGTAACTTCTGCCCGGCATATAGGCGTAGGAGCCGGGAAAAGTGATCAGCAGACGGCCGCCATCCAGGCGCGGAGAACACTCCCAGGGGCTGACGGCCAGGCCGTCATAGGTTCCCGAGGGGCCGTCGAAGGCGCCGGTCGAAGCATTGCTCAGCGTGAAGGTGGCAAAACCGCCGCTGTGGTGCAGGGCGATCCGGTCGCCCTCCTGCCAGCGGGTGGCGCCCTCGTCGGAGATGCTCACGCGCGTTTCTCCCTCGTCCCCGTCCGAAATCAGGTCTTCCGAGGTAAGGGAGGCATAGATGGTGATGCCGTCCTGCCGGGTGTCGCCGTTTGCGGCACCCTCGGACAGATTGTCCTTCTTGCAGCCGGCAAGGGCCGCAAGAAGGATCAGAAAGGAAATACTTTGACTTTTCACGTCGTTTAATTGATTACTGCGCTGAGGAAGAGCTTCATCTGTTTGAAGTCAACCCTGATTTCATAGTATCCGGAGGCCTGGTAACCATAGTCGTAGGGCATAAAGGCAGGATCGCCGGAGCCCTTGACGATGCCGAAGGAGTGGTCGGAACTGTTGTAGGTTCCGCTGAACTTGTACTCACCGCCCCAATTGGTATCCTCCCAGAATTTGAAGGAACGGTTGGAATGGTCCAGATAGAGGTAGGTCGTACAGGTATAGATACCGACCGCCTGCTTCTGGAGGGTCAGCCCGACGGTTCCCGGAGACGGCCAGCCCCAATCAGGATCGAAGATGTCTCCCGAGAGATAGTACGCGGACAGCCAGGGGTCTTCTTCCGGTTCGGAGGCCGGCGTCATCGTCATTGTCTTGTTGATCAGATCCAGGGTGATGTCGTAGGTGCCGTCTTCGTATCCGAGGACGGAGGGATAGACCTGGGTGTCGGCCACGGAGTGGGCGGCCTTGTAGGCTTCTCCGCCGTAGGGGATGAGGTTGCCGTAGGAAGAATTCTCCTCGTCGATGCTCAGCCAGGTGGCGCCCCAGTCATTGCCCATATACATCTTGAAACCTCTCCAGTCTTCGCCACCGGTGGTAATCGTCTCGGTACCGGTGTACACACCGTTTTCACCCTTGACGAGAACGTGATTCTCGGAGAACGTCCAGTCGTTCTGCATACAGCCGCCGATCAGGAAGATCTTGTCGGGAAGGGAAGCGGCGCAGTCCTGACTCTTGTAGCGGCGCATCTGACGGCGGGCAACGGAAATCGTGGTACTGAGTTCCGCGCTGGGAATGCCGTCGTCGCTGGAGAGCGAAATCGTGAAGGTGTCGTCAAAGAGCGGAACGGGGACATAGAACGTCATCGTGGATGCGTGAGAGGCGGGCAGACTGAAAGAGACGGCTTTCTCGGCATCGGTCTCGGCGTTCTCCAGCGGAATGACGGTGTTGCCGGGATCGGGCACGCCCACGTTGAAAGTGCCTGTGATCTTCCTTCCCGAAGAGGCGAAGTGCAGCGCATTGACGGTCTCGGGAATATTGCTGAAAGTAAACTTGAAGAGTCCGCCCATCGAATAGAAGGTGCACTCTCCGTTTTCGATCAGACCCACCATCGGGGCGTTGGTGCAGTCGGAAGCCCAGCCGTACACGGCGGGGAGGTTGAGGATGAGTTCCCCTTCCCCGTTGACGCTGTCGGCGATGACAGCCGGATAAACGGCCAGGGTATAGGTTCCGGCAGGACCCGAGAAGGCGCCCGTGGAAGCGTCTGCCAGCGTAAAGGTGACAAAACCGGTCCCGTTGTAGAGGGCAATCTGGTCACCGGTCTGCCAGGAAGGGATGCCGGCGTCGGACACGGACAGACGCGTCGCACCTTCGGCAGAAACGGAGGGCTCCGTAAAAGCATCCTCGGGAATGCCGGCAAAGATGGTCATCGTTTCTCCGGCGGGATCCGCCACGGTTTCGGCCGCAGGGTCGGCGGACTTTGCACAGGAAGCGAGGACAAGTCCGGCCAAAAAGAAGAATAAAGTCTTTTTCATCACATTCCAGGGTTTAAAAATCCAACTCATCTCCGGTATCCCAGCCGGCCATTTCAAAAGAGGACGAACTGGGAACCAGATTGCTGAGTTCCATGATCGGTTGGTCGAGTATAAGCCGGAAGGACCGGCACTGAGGGGGGATATAACTGTTGCGTTTCATGTTATTTTGCAGTCAGGGTAAGGGTCATCGTATTGGTGTTGAGGACAAGGTGGTAGTTACCCACATTGTAACCGAGCTGACCGGGGAAGAACTGGGGATCATTGACGACGCCGCTGTAGTCGGCCTTGCGGACGACGATGATGTTATCGTGGGTGGAGGCATCGTCGGCCACATACATCTCGGTCCAGTTGGTGTCGGAGAAGAATTTGAATCCGCCCATCTGCTCGTATCCGGCAGGCAGGACGAGGGTGACGTCCATCTCATAGATACCGTTGCCCGTACTGGGAACGGAGGTCAGCGTCCAGCCCGTAGAAAGGGCGTCGCCGGCGATATAGAGCGGGGCAGAGGGATCGCCGCCGGAGCCGCCGGTCAGGGTGAAGGTGGCGACGTAGGTCGTGAAGTCCAGACGGATGTCATAGACTCCGCTGGCATAGCCGATCTTGCCGGGATAGAACTGAGGGACGTCCGTCGTTTCGACCAGGCTGAACTTGACGTTGCTGTTGGTCGCATCGTCGGTCATCGCGTAGTAGGTGTTCCAGTTGTCCTTCTTGGGGAACACTTTGAACCCGTTCGGATTCTGGGGATCGGATTCGTTGAAGTTCATCGTGACATTGCTGGCCTCATAGATGTTGTCGGATACTTTGTCGAGGGTG
Source organism: Bacteroidales bacterium (assembly GCA_017961345.1). Taxonomy (GTDB): domain Bacteria; phylum Bacteroidota; class Bacteroidia; order Bacteroidales; family UBA932; genus Cryptobacteroides. The sequence continues at coordinate 41,720 of JAGCXP010000035.1, forward strand.
GTACCGGTCCAGGTCCAGCCCCAGCTGAAGCAGCCGCCGAGCATATAGAGGTGGTCGGGAAGGTCTTCCGGGGGAAGATCGCCCGTGCGGGTCAGCGTAAGGAGCATATCCACCAGGTTGAGCGAGACGGTGTACGTTCCGTTGGTATAGGGAGGATTCGCGCGGACCGGGAAGAACTCGTAACCTTCACCCGTTTCCACCACCGTCACCACGCCGAAGGAGGCGCCGGTCTTCTGGCCGGCAAAACGGCCGTCGCTGCCATCCGCCGAGAAGGCGAACTTGATGCTCGGGTTGGCGCTGGCGGGTTCGGTCCGCAGGGGAACGTTCTGGGCGGTGAAGACACCGTTGGTTCCGCTGATCGAAAGTCCCTGTGCCGGATCCCAGCCATAGTCGGTGGCGGAACCGATCAGATAGACATGGGTGGGCATCACGAACTCCTCGTCGTAAGGGGTCACGCTGACGAACACCTCATCGGAGACCACGGAATCCATTCCGGAGGCGGAAGCATAGACCGCGAACTTGAGGCTGGTCTGGGTCGTGACACCCAGCGCTTTCGCCAAGGTGTTGAGCGTTTCTCCGGTCAGGCTGTGGCTGAGGGGAGAAGCCGGATCGATCCGCTGGGGATTGGTAAAGAGGTCGCGCGAAGCGAGGTTGGCATAGACCGTATAGGTGACAGCCACGGCGGGATCGGTCGTGGCGGCGGTCCAGTTCATCGTCAGGGCCACCTGGGCAGCCGTTTCCTCTGAAAGGACGACCGTCGCAGGCGAGACCTGGAAGACAGGCTTCGAGAGGACATTGCCGGAGGGAGCGGGGCCGGGATCGGATCCGGGAACGTTGCTGTTTTCCTGTTTCGTACAACCCGCGAGGGCGACAGTGGCCAGGATAGCCATCCATTCAAAACGAATTTTCATAACACGAAAGGATTAGTTGATTTTTTGCATTACGTAAAAGAGTTCGGTGGAACTGCGCCACATATTGTCGTAAGTACCGTTTACCGGAGCTTCCTTTCCGGCATCGGGAAGGATGAAACGGAAGAGGGTGTTGCCCCAGTCGTCATTTCCGAAAATCATCGTGGAGGTGATGTTGTCCTTGGTGATGCGCATCTGTTCGGTGGTGAGGTCCAGTTTCCAGGTCGCCTCTCCGGGAGGTAGCAGATGCCTCAGGCGGGGGTTCATATCCAGGGGTACGGTGTCGGAATAAGGGGCAAGGACGACATAGAAATTGCCGTACTGGCCGTCGGCGCCGCCCGTGTGGGTGATGGTGCCGGTCAGGGAATTGCCTTCCGGCTCGGGATTCATCGTGATGATGAAATGATCGTCGTATTCGGGAAGGCCGAAGGTGCCGAATTCACCGCCGCTCAGCTGCGTATCCCATTCACCTGTGCCCGCCCCGCTCACGCGCTGGTTGCAGTGGAGCTTGACATCGACGATGGCCCATTCGCCCACGTAGAAGGCATCATAAGCCCGCAGGTAGATGTTCCAGGTCAGTTTTGTCCCGGACTCGGCCGTGACGACCACCCGGGCCCTGCGCTCGGGGTTGTTGAAGTTGAGGGTCTGGCCCGCGGCGATGCCGGCACTCGCGCCATAGGAAACGACGATCCCCTCCACCGGCACGGCGGAATAGGGAAAATCGGGGCGGTCCAGCACGTAGACCGTGGCCCGGGCCTCGTCGAAATCCCGTTCGATGACGGCTTTTCCCATCTGTCCCTTGATTTTCAGTTCAAGCAGGGACATTTCGTTGCTGACAATGTGTTTGTCGATGTTTTTCTGGCAGGAGAAAAACAGCGGAAGCAGCAAGGCGGACAGAAACAGTTTTTTCATCTTTCTCTAATTGTTTTGTGAACTGGGAACATTGGGATTGAGGTCCACTTCGCGCTGGGGAATCGGATAGAAAGCCGCCTCCTCTTCGCTCAGTCGGGAAGCCTCCTGGACGGTGGTGGTCACGCTCGCTGTACGCCTCAGATCGAACAGCCGGTTGCCTTCGAAGGCGAGTTCGAGCTTGCGCTCGTTGATGACGGCCCGCCGGAAATCCTCAAGGCTCAGGCCGGGCGTCAGATCGGCGATGCCGGCCCTTGAACGGATGCGGTTGACCAGCGGATACCCCTCATCCGGACCGGCGGCTTCCGCCAGCACCAGGGCGATGTCCGACCAGCGGAGCAGGAAGGGACGGGCGCTGGTGCGCTCCCCGATGAAGTCGGGATCGACGTACTTGGAGGTGAAATAACCGCGGACGGGCGAAGGAAGCACCTCGTTGCCGTTCTGGTCGTAGATGGTACGGTGGAGGAGTTCGGTACGGCGCTTGTCCGTGCTCAGATAGGCTCCTTCCACGAAGTCGTCGTTGATGAGGAACACGCCCCAGCCGTTGCCGTTGCCCATCTGCAGGCTGCCGTCCGGATACTTGATAAAGATGGGAATGCTGCTGTTGTTGGGCAGGAACTGGAGGGGAATCTTGGTGTACATGCCCTCGTGGGTACCGCTGCGGTCCGTCGCCATGATGAAGATGTGCTCGGGGCCGTCCGGGGCGGCAACGTCGTAGAGGTGGCGGAGGTTGTCGTCCATCCCGTAGTCGGCGGGATAGTCGTTGACGACCTTGCGGGCGTATCCGGCGGCCTTGGCGTACATATCGTCCGCATCGATGGGAAGATCTTTGTAACCGGGAGCCTGGTAGTGCTTGGAGGAAGCCAGGTGCAGATAAACCTTGGAGAGCAGGGCTTCCGCACCGACTTTGTCCACGCGTCCGAACACTTTGTTGACCTTCAGCATCCTGGTGGCCCTGAGGCAGTCATCGATAATCAAATCGTAGATGCTCATCAGATTGTCGGCCAGCGGGGCGGTCGTCTGCTCCAGGGATGAGATCGGGCCGGTGGTCAGCGGGCAGCGGCCGAAGGTGCGCACCAGGTTGAAATAGTTCCAGGCGCGCAGGAAGAGGGCCTCGCCCACCACCCGGTCTTTCACTTCCGGCGTGAAATTGCCTTCGGAGATCTTCTTGATCACGGCGTTGGCCCTGTTGATGCCGATGTAGCAGTACTTGAAGTAGTAGTGCGTAAGCTCGGTGTTGGAGGTGACGGTCCAGTTCTCAAGCATATGGATGTCGCCGGATTCGTCGGACTTGGGATACATACAATCCGTGGGGATGTCACCCACATACCAGATCGCACGGCAGTACTCGAGGTAATTCAGCGAATTGTAGGCGTACATCAGACCGGATTCGGCGTCTTCCTCGCTCTTGTAGAAATTGTCGCCGGAGTAGAAGCCGTAGGGCGTTTCATCCAGGGAGCAGGCGCCCAGGATACCGGACAGAAGAAGCAGGTATAAAGTCTTTTTCATAAACTCTTAGAATTGAATGTCCACGCCAAAGGAGAATTTGCGGAATTTGGGATAGCCGCCCCAGTAGATGCCGTCCAGCCCCACCTCGGGATCATAGCCGTCGAAACGGGTGAAGGTGTAGAGGTTGTCGACGGCGGCATACACGCGCAGGCTCCTGAGCCACTTTTTCCCGATCTGCCAGTCGTAGGAGAGATTGACGTTCTGGATGCGCAGGAAGGAGCCGTCCTGGATGAAATAGTCGGAGAGTTGGTACTGGCGGATGCTGTTGAGGCTGGGGAAGAGGTTGGAGGGGGTGTCCGGAGTCCAGCGTTTGGCTTTCACGCGCGGGCTGTAGGTGTAACCGTTGTAGAGCACATCGTTGCCATAGACGCCGAAGAGGAAGACCGACAGGGTCAGCTGCTTCCAGCTGAGCCGCAGGTTGAGGCTGGCCGTGAAGTCGGGGTTGGGGTCGCCGATGATCACGCGGTCGCGGGAGGTGATGGCGTAGTCGCCGTCCTGATCGACGTACTTGAGTTCCCCGGGACGGTCCAGCTGGCCGGCCGGATCGATAAATCCGGGGTTCTCCCCTTCCTGGATGATGCCGTTCACCTGGTAGCCGTAGAAAATGTTCATCGGCTGGCCTTCGGCGAGGATGCTGGCGTTCTGGTTGAACATCGAGATGGCCGGGCCCGAGACCTCGTAGTAGAAACCGCGGAGTTCGTCTTTCGACAGGCCGCTGGAGATGGCGTCACCCAGATTCATCACCTTGTTGCGGTTCATCGACCAGATGAGTTCGGCGCCGAAATGCCAGTCCCTCGTGGAGACGATGTCCCCGCCGAGCGTAAACTCGAAACCGGTGTTGAGCACGCGTCCGTCGTTGACCCAGATCTTGTCGTAGCTGGAACTCAGCGGGAGGTACTTCTCACGCAGGAGGTTGTAGGTGTCCTTATAGTAGAAATCCGCGGTCAGGCGCAGGCGGCTGTCCAGGAAGGAGATATCCACGCCGGCGTCGGTCTGCGCCGTCGTCTCCCATTTCAGGTCGGGGTTCATAATGCCGCTCCAGACCACATAGCGGTCGTTGGCGCCCGTGCGTCCGGCCTCGAAACCGGGGCCGATGACGGTGACCCAGTTGCCGTTGTGCCAGAATTTTTCCATTCCGTAGCGGTCGAGGGTCTGGTAGGCGTTGATGCCCTGGTTGCCGGAGATGCCGTAACTCACGCGCCATTTCCACTCGCTGATCCAGGGGGCTGCGCTCATCCAGTCTTCCTTGTGCATCTTCCAGCTGATGGCCCCGGAGGGGAAATAGCCCCATTTGTTGTTCTTGCCGAACTTGGTGGAGCCGTCGGCCCTCATCGTGAAGGTGATCAGATAGCGGTCCATCAGGGAATAGTTGGCCCTGCCGTAGAAGGAAAGGAGCTTGGATTCGTAGTAGCCGTCGTTGTAAATCTGGCGCAGGGCGGGATCGGAGGCGTTCATGTTCTCGTTGCCGAGCACGTCGTTGACAAAGCCGCGCGCCGTGGTGTACAGGCCCCGGTTCCGGTTCCAGGTGTAGGAGTGGCCGGCCATCAGGGACACGGAGTGGATCTTGGCGAAAGTCCGGTTCCAGGTCAGGTAGGTCTCGGTGAGGATTTCGTTGTACTCGCTGTTGTTGATCCTGGCGATACCGTTGTTGTCGAAAGCGTCCTGTGAAATGGTGCGGGCCTCATACACGTCTTCGACGGAGGTCTTGTAGCGGTAGTCGAACTGGGTGTGGAGTTTGAGGTCCTTGATGATCTCCCAGTCGAGGGAGGCCGAGGCGAGGATGTCGCGGCCCTTGATGTGGTCCTTGAAGTTTTCCAGACGGACCAGCGGGTGTGAGAAGTCGGTCGGGCCGGCCTTGAAGTAGCTGCCGTCCTCGTTGTACACCGGCCAGAGCGGATTGCGGCCGTATTCCAGCCCGTTCATCACGTTGCGGTCGGAGATGGAGAAAACGCCGTAGGTGGAAAGGGTCAGGTTCTTGAGGATCTTGTAGTTGTAGCCGATGTTGGCATTGAAACGGCCGTAATCGTCTTTCTTGTAGATACCCTGATCGTTGTAGTAGTTGAGGTTGGCGTTAAGGGACGAACGGGCGCTCGCGCTGTTGAGCGAGACGGTCGTGCTGTTGGTGATCGGGGTCCGCAGGCAGAGTTTCACCCAATCGGTGTTGGACCACGCCCCGCTCTGGATCTCCTGGAGCGAAGGATAGTAGATGCCGCCGATGGTCTGGCCGATATAGGGCGGGTTGAGCCCGGCGTTGGCCATTTCTTCGTTGCTCACCTGGGCCATCAGCATCGGGTCGTACCAGATGTCGAGGCGGTCGGAGAGCTGGCTGACGATGGTCTGGTGCTTGACCGTGACGCTCGTGCGGCCTTCATCGGCCTGCTTGGTCGTCACGAGGATGACACCGTTGGCGCCGCGCGATCCGTAAATGGCCGAGGCGGAGGCGTCCTTCAGCACTTCGATCGAGGCGATGTCCGCCGTGTTGATCTGCGTGAGGGCGCCCGCATCTCCCATCGGGAAACCGTTGACGACCACCAGCGGGGAGTTCGAGCCATTGATGGAGGAACTTCCGCGGATGCGGATGGTGGAGCCCGCACCGGGATCCTGCGAACTGTTGATGACCTGCAGTCCGGCGGCCCGCCCCTGCAGCAGTCCGTCCACGGAAGGGGCGGAGATGTCCGCGATGGCATCCATCTTGACGCTGGCCACGGAGCCGGTCAGATCGCTCTTCTTGACGGCACCGTAACCGACGACGACCACGTCCGCCAGCATCTCGGAGGACGGATTCATCTGCACGGTGATATCCGCATCGGAGCCGCTGAAAGTCACTTCGGAATTTTCATAGCCGAGAAATTCGAAACGGAGGGTGGCGCCGACGGCAGCCTGCACGGCAAATCGCCCGTCCAGGTCGGTCACGGCGCCCATCCGGGCACCGACGACGGAAACGGCGACGCCGACCATCGGCGTTCCGTCCGTGTCGAGCACGACGCCCTTGGCCTGGCGGGTCTGTCCCTGGAGGGAGAAGGTCGCCCCAGCCAGAAGAGCAAGCAGCATCAAGGCTTTTTTCATCATCCTGTTCATTGTTGTTCTTTTTTGATCAATTCATCGAAATAGACGAAAGTGCCCGCGCTCCAGCCCATCATCGCGGGCGTACCGTATTCACTTTCGGCAGGGATTTCCCCGGTCAGGGCATCGGTCTTTTCCCAAAGGCGTCCCGTACGGCGGAAAAGCTGCAGCGCGGTATCCGCATATTTGCGGGCCAGGCGGAGCGCATCCTCACGGAAACCGTATTCCAGCAGACCCTGCACGGCCACAAAGGTGGTGGGAGGCCAGGCGTTGGGGTAGGCCCACTGACAGGGATAACCACCTTCGGTCTTCTCGCAGACAGCCAGTCCGCAGGGACATTCCAGGGCATCGAGCGCGGAACGGACCCAGCCGGTCTGTGCACGGTCGGCCACCCCGTTGAAAAGCAGGGAGAAAACGGCGGCGGAAATCAGGGGTGAACGCTCGTCGCGGACGTAGTCGTAGTCGTACCAGGCGTCCTTGCCGGGATCGTACATCTTCTCCTGCATCCGGGTGCGGCGGCGATCCGCCCGCTCCTGCCAGATCCGTTCATCGCGGCCGGTGAGGGCGGCGAAACGGGCCATCAGGCATTCCATTCCATAGAGGTTGGCATTCAGGTCCACGGGGCAGAAGTCGGTGCAGCGGCGGTCGAAACGGGGATTGAAATCCCAGCCCGACTCGCATTCCGCGATACAGTCCACGGCAAACTTGTCGAGTTGCTGCGCACTCCATCCTTTCGCGCGGAAATCATCGCCGAGCCGCGCACCGGCGGTCGTGATGAATTCTTCCTTCACGGCGGGAGCGGGGCTGTTGGCCCCATAGCGGTTTAGTCCGCAGGGGGTCATCCGTTCCTGCTGCCAGAAGGCGTATTCCTTTTCCAGGACGCACCAGGCCTTCTCCACAAAGGCGGTGTCGGCGTCCAGGGACCAGACCTTCGCGACCATACGGGCCAGGTAGGGCGGCTGGGAACGGGTCAGATACCAGTCGCGGTTGCCGTTGGGAACGAAGCCGAAGCGCTCGGCCAGGCTCAGCAGGGCCAGGGTATTGCTGCGGACCAGGTCCGTCCTTCCGTCGAGGGCGAGGCCCTCGTTGGTGAAGTAGGTGTCCCAGTAGTAGAGTTCATCAAAAAATCCGTCGATGCAGGGGACCGTGTACGGGCCGGGCAGGGCCAGGATATGGCCGCTGTCGGCAGCCGGGGTTTCACGCACCGTACTATCCCAACAGACGCGGATGTAACGGCGCAGGTCCTCCCGCCCTGCGCAGACGCAGGACTGGACCGCTGCACCCAGCAGCAGGGACAGGAAGAGGATCTTAACGGCCCGCATAATGGTACATATCGGGAAGGTCCTTTTCGAGGAGGACATTGCCGTAGGAGGAGAATTTCAGGAAATCGGCTTCGGAATAGCAGCCCTTGAAGGCGTTGAAGTACTCGCCGCCTTTGGTCGGCAGGTTGTCGTTGCGCCAGACCAGGGCGAAACTCACGCGCTCCCCGTTGATGACCTTGTAGAGCATCCGGGTCCACCAGTTCTTGTTGTAGTATTTGGAATGCTCGGGGTCGTTGTTCTGGAGACCGGTCTCGGTAAGGGCGAAGATCTTGGCCCGCTCGCCGGCGATAACGTTGCCCAGACGGCACAGCTGGAGGCATTTGTGGCCGTAGTCACCGCCCGCGCGGTCATAGGCGTCCAGTCCGAGGATGTCCACATAGCTGTCGCCCGGCCAGTATTCCATATAGGTATCGCGCGAGGAAATGTGCACCATATCGGGCGAATAGGCCCAGATCAGCTGGTGGAGTCCCTTCACGTCCCTCAGGTACTCGACGGTAAAACGCCACAGGGCGACGAATTCCTCGCGGGAAGCGTTGCCCTTCCCCCACCAGAAACCCGAACCGGTGTGTTCGTGCCAGGGACGGAAAATGAGGGGAATCGGCTCGCCGGTGCTGCTGACCAGGGAGCCGAAGAAAGCGGCCACCTTGTCCAGCCAGGTCCGGAACATCTCGTGCTTTTCACCGCCCGGAATGATGGTGTACACCGCACGGGTAGGGTCCCAGGAGCTCCCCATGGTCTTGGGGTTGGTGCAGTGCCAGGAGATGGTGTTGACGGCACCACGCTCATAGGCCGCGATGATGTGGCGGCGGATGGTCTCGAAGGGCTCGTGGTCGATATTTCGCAGGCTGTCGAGTTCGATGCGGGAGATCTCCCAGCCGCAGACGGCCGGATGGCTGCCGGTGATTTCCTTGGTATCCGAACGGGAAGCGGTCCCGTCATCCTCCCAGCGGGTGCCGCCGGACAGGCCGTATTCCGTGGGAATCTGGGCCCCGAAAAGAGTCCCCCTGTCCAGCAGGTCCACCATATTTTCCCAAAGGGCGGCCGCCCGCGCGGTGGGGTGCGGGTCGGTCAGCACGGGCCGGGGTTTGGGACCGGAATGGTCGGGAATCTGACGTTCCTTGCTGCAGGAAGTCAGGCAAAGAAGGACAGAGCAGAGAGTCAGTGCAAAGTATCCGGCTTTCATAGGCTTGCGATTTTTTGCAAAGATATTGCATCGCAACCCTGGAGAACAAATACTTTGTTGCTATATCCTTATACTATGAAAGCAGCGGAGTTTACTTCTTTCTCACCTTCCCTCCGGGCAGCAGGGTGTTTTTCATCCCGCTGACCAGCATCTGGACAAGATAACCGGGGTACGGGACCATCGGGTCGCGCTTCACCTCAATCTTCGCCATTTTGGGTTCCGCGCCCTCCCGGACAGGATTGGACTTGGGGAGAACCAGCGGCGCGAAGAAATTGATCAGGCCGCTCGTGGAGGAAATCACCTGGTAGGGAGAATCTTCCCACGCATGGACGGAAAGGCCGTCATAAAGCATACAGAGTTCTCCCGTCGTGCCGTGCTTGTCCCCGCTGAAACTGCCGTCGATATGATGGACCTGGCACTCGGCCGTAATGCCGAACAGCGGACGGAGGAAGGGATCCAGCAGGGAAACGTCCAGGTTCTGCGCGACGACTTTCCCCCTGATATGCTCCTTCTTGTCATTGCGCGTCCACAGGGAAAGCGCCAGGGAACTGCCCTTGCCCATGCCCAGGTTGACGAACATCTCCATCGTATTGTCCGGAGCGTTGCTTACACTCTTGAGAATGATATGGGCGTTGCGCATCGGCAGCTCTCCGTTGTGGATATGCTCCGTAACCCACTGGAAGGTAAACTCTTTCAAGCGGGCATCCACGCAGCCGATCTGAAGGGGTTTGGAAAGGGTGTTAATCCCTTCCTGAATCGTCGGATAAGGAACGGCGGGCGGATAGCGGTCGTCCTGGCAGATGAAGGCCTTGCTTCCCTCGATGCGGACGGAATCCACCCGAATGCTGTCACCCTGGATCATTTCGGGCAGGTTCAGCGCGCTCGTTTGCAGGCGGTCCAGGCACACATCATACCACATCACCGCTACTTTCCCCATCCGGTCGGCCAGTTTCTCTTTGGGATACGGCACCCACATATGCAGATCGTTCGCTTCAATGGGTCCGGCGTTTTCCGTGCGCAGACTCCCCGCCTGAATCCGGGAAAGTCCCGCTTCATCCGTAAAATCCAGACTGTCCAGCGACACCCGGTAGCAATCCTGGTTGTAGGTAAACACGGAGTCCGCCACCCGATAACTCAGATCGCGCAGGGAAAAGCCCAGGTTCGAGGCCTCCAGACAGAGGGAGGAACCCACGCCGCTCAAATGGACCGCGCCGTCTTGAATTTGGAGCTTTGACAGCGAAAGCGTCTTCAACGCACTTGCGGGAGCGGTGCTGTCCGCTTTTTCCTCTTCCGGAACACGGTCGCTCTTGGACTTCGGATCGTCCGGCGGCAAAACCACGCTCACTCTAGGGCGCTTCAACTGCAGGCTGCCGACTTTCAGGTCGCCACCCATCAGCGCCCGCAGCCATTGAATGCCCGTCAGACGGATTTCGCCGACCTGGGTAAGAATGCCCGGAGCAGAGATGAGGGTCGTATCCCGCGTATCCACCTCCACGTCCTTAAGCACCACGTCCCCCGGAAGCAAAGCAAGCCTAAAACTGCCGAATTCAATACGGGCGTCAGGCACTTCGGACAAGGCGAAACGAAGTTGCCGCTGCCCAAAATAGGAAAGGATACCATCTCCCAATGCGACTATAAGCCCCACGACGAGCACAATCGCAAGAGCAATGGCGGCCTTTTTTTTCGGTCGTCTCATCGTTATTTCTTTTTGGAAAATCTTCTTCCTTTCAACGGAGCCGAACCCGCCTGGGCAATAATCTGCAGGCAATCACTCTCCGTCAGCGCGGCCGCATCCGTCCCTTTCGGGATCTTATAGTTCACCCCGTCCTTCTTGAGATACGGGCCGTATTTTCCGTTGATAATCTGGAGACCGCCCGGGAATTCCTTCATCGGTCCTTCGGCGGGTTTTTCGGCGGCGGAACGGATGACCTCGATACATTTTTCGAGGCTCACGCTCTCCGCCTTGCATCCGCGCGGCAGCGAAACGTTCTTGTCTCCATATTTGATATAGGGACCGAAGCGGCCTTTGGTCGCAATGATGTCGATGCCCTCGTAGGTACCCACCTTGCGGGGCAGCAGGAAAAGTTTGAGCGCGTCTTCGAGCGTGATGCTCTCCATCAGCTGTCCCTGCGAAAGGGAGGCGCTCATTCGGTTCTCCCCTTCTCCAATCTGCACATAGGGACCGTACTGACCGTATTTGGCCACCACGGGACGGCCCTGGTCGTCGTTGCCAAGGAAGCGGTCCTCCCGATGGCTGTAAGTCTTATCAGCCAGCGTCTCACCGATGGTCTTGTGGAACGGCGCATAGAACCGGCCGATGACCTCTTTCCAGTTCTCCTCTCCGTGTGCAATCTGGTCAAAATCCTCTTCAACTTCGGCGGTGAAGCCATAGTCGAGAATCTCGGAAAAATGCTCCGTGAGGTAGTCCGTCACGACCATACCGATTTCCTGCGGCAGGAGTTTGCGTTTTTCCGCGCCAAAGGTCTCAGTGGACGTAGCGCGGGAAATCACCCCGTCTTTCAGGCTGAGATTCGTTACCTGCAGCTTCTCGCCCTCCTTGTCTCCGATGACGATGTAACCGCGCGCCTTGGTCAGGGTGGTGATGGTCGGCCCATAGGTAGAAGGGCGACCGATACCGAGTTCTTCGAGTTTCTTCACGAGCGAGGGCTCGGAATAACGCGAGGGGGGCGTCGTGTATTTTCCGGAGGCTTTGGCATTGTCAAGGAACAGGCGGTCGCCTACTTTGAGATTCGGCAGGGTGGAGTAGGTCTCCTCCGGCTGCTCCTCATCATCGGTGCCCTCGAGGTAAAGTTTCAGAAAGCCTTCAAAAAGCAACTTGTCGGAAACGGCGGAGAACGTGTCTGACGACGCGGTAGAGCCGACGCTCACTTCCGTGTGCAGCACGCTGGCGGGCGCCATCTGGCTGGCCATGGTGCGTTTCCATATCAGATCGTAGAGTTTTTTCTCGGCGGGAGTGCCGCTGATGCTTTCCCGGTCGAGATAGGTCGGGCGGATGGCTTCGTGGGCCTCCTGCGCCCCTTTTCCCTTGGTCTTGTACTGGAACGGGCGGGAATATTCCGCGCCGAAATGCTCCGTAATGTAGTTCTTGGCTGCCCCGAGCGCCAGCGTGGAGAGGTTGACCGAATCCGTACGCATGTAGGTAATGAGTCCCTCTTCGTAGAGTTTCTGGGCGATGGACATCGTCTGGGAAACGCTCAGGTGAAACTTGCGGCCCGCCTCCTGCTGGAGGGTGGACGTGGTGAACGGCGGAGCCGGGAAACGGCTGTTTTCTTTCTCGGTGACGCCGGTGACGGAAAATTCCGCGCCGACGAGGCTGCGCAGGAAGGCCTCCGCCTCCTCTACCGTCTTGAATTTCTTATCCAGCGCGGTCTTCAGCAAGGCCTTCGCTCCCTCAATGCGGAACCAGGCTTCCACCCGGAAGTAAGGCTCCTTCTGAAAGGCGAGGATTTCCCGCTCACGGTCCACGACCAGACGCAGAGCGACCGACTGAACCCGTCCGGCGGACAGTCCCCGCTTGACCTTTCTCCACAGCACGGGGGAAAGTTCGAAACCGACGAGGCGGTCGAGCACACGGCGGGCCTGCTGGGCATCCACCAAGTTCATATCGATATCGCGGGGCGCCTTCAGCGAATCCACCACCGCGGGTTTGGTAATCTCATGGAAAACAATCCGGTGCGTCTTGCTCTTATCCAGTCCCAGCGTCTCGAAAAGATGCCAGGAAATCGCCTCTCCCTCCCGGTCTTCATCAGAGGCGAGATAGACGGTCGCCGCCTCGGCGGCAAGCTTCTTCAGACTGGCGACCACGGCCTTCTTGTCGGCAGGGATGATATACTTGGGTTCGAATCCGTTCTCGATGTCCACACTCAGGTCCTTCTCGGACAAATCGCGAATGTGCCCCCGGCTGGCCGCTACAATAAAATCCTCCTTACCCAGATAGTCTTGGATTTTCTTGATTTTGCCCGGAGACTCGACGATGACCAGATTCTTTCCCATAGTTACGTTTGTTATCCGCGGCAATTCGCGGGTTTTGTTTCGAATTGGAACGCAAAGTAAGCGACAATAAAGGAATTATTCAAATTTTGTTGCTAAATTTGTAAGATTTTTAAGGAAAATGAAGAAGCTGAACGAAAATAAAATCATCCGCTGGATCTGGATCATCGGCTGTGCCCCCCTGGCCATCGGACTTTTCATGCTGCTGCTGGTCAGCCTGTTCGCCCGCATCCCCTCTTTCGAAGAACTGGAACACCCCGACAACAAACTGGCGACCCAGGTGCTCTCCGATGACGGACAGATTCTGACGACCTTCCATATCGAGAACCGTTCCTACGTCAGTTACGACCAACTCTCGCCCTACCTCGTACAGGCGCTGGTCTCGACCGAGGACTGCCGTTTCTATTCCCACTCCGGCATCGACTTCAAGGGTCTGGGCCGCGTGATGTTCAAAACCATTCTCGGCGGCGACCGCGACCAGGGCGGCGGCAGCACCGTTACCCAACAGTTGGCCAAAACCCTCTACCCCCGCGAGGAAACGCGCAGCCGCATCCCGGGAGTGCACGCCATCAAGATGGTCTGGGTCAAGTTCCGCGAATGGATTACCGCCGTCAAACTGGAACGAAACTACACCAAGGACGAAATCATCACGATGTATTTCAACTCGGTGTTCTTCGGCAGCAACGCCTACGGCATCCGGGCGGCCGCCCGCACCTTCTTCGACAAGCTCCCTTCCGAACTGACCCTCGAAGAAAGCGCCGTCCTCGTGGGCGCCGTCAACGCCCCCACCAAATACAATCCGCAAATTCATCCCCAACGCTCCAAGGCCCGGCGGGATTTCGTGCTCTCCCAAATGAAAAAGGAAGGGTACCTGAGCGCCGCCCAGCTCGATTCCGTCTCCGCCCTGCCCATCGTCCTCCACTACCAGGTGCAGGACCACAACGCCGGCAAGGGGCCCTACTTCCGCGACATGCTGCGGCGCATCATGAACGCCAAGGAGCCCAAGCGCTCTTCCTACTCCCAGATTGAGGACTACCGGGTGGACTCCCTGCAGTGGGCGAACGACCCCATTTATGGCTGGCTCAACAAAAACAAAAAGCCCGACGGCAGCCGCTACAACCTGGACCGCGACGGCCTGCGCATCTACACGACCATCAACTACAAGATGCAGCAGTATGCCGAAGAGGCCGTTGCCGAGCATCTGGGCAAAGAACTCCAGAGCGTGTTCTGGCGGGATCTGAGCGGCAAACGCAACCGTCCCTTCGCCAACGACACGCCTCGGGAGACCATCGACCGGATCATGAAACAGGCGCGCCGCTACAGCGACCGCTACCGCTGCCAACTCGCCGCCGGCGTTCCCGAGGACCGGATTCTCAAATCCTTCTCCGAGAAAACCTCCATGCGCGTGTTCTCCTGGAACAAGAAGGGCTACGTGGACACCGTGATGACCCCGGATGACAGCATCCGTTATTACAAGTCCCACCTTCGCGCCGCCTTCATGGCCATCGAACCGGTCTCCGGCCATATCAAGGCCTATGTCGGCGGACCGGAATACCGCTACTTCAAGTACGATAACATCCGGCAGGGCAAACGCCAGGTCGGTTCCACCATCAAGCCCTTCCTCTACACCCTCGCGATGCAGGAGGGGTTGAGCCCATGCACCCGCGTGGACAACGTGCCCCAGACCTTCTACCTGCCCGACGGCAGCGTGTGGACGCCCCGCAGCACCGACAAGGACGAGTGGATTGGCAACAACGTCACGCTCAAGTGGGGCCTGTCCAAATCCTCCAACAACATCTCCGCTTATCTGATGAAGCGCTTCGGCCCCGCTCCGATGGTCCAGCTGATGCACAAGATGGGCGTGGGCAGTTTTATTCCCGAAGTGCCCTCCATCTGCGTGGGCAGCGCCGAGGTGAACGTCTATGAAATGGTTTCCGCGTACAACACCTTCCCCTCGAAGGGCATGTACATCGAACCGCTGTTCGTCCTGAAGATCGAAGACAACATGGGCAATGTCCTCACCCGCTGCACGAGCGGCCGGCGGGAAGCCATCAATCCGCAGATTGCCTACCTGATGGCCAACCTGATGCAGGGTGTCGTGGACCACGGCACGGCCTACCGCCTGCGCGCCCGCTACAAACTAGGCGGAGACATCGCCGGCAAGACCGGTACGACCAACGACAACTCCGACGGCTGGTTCATCGGCTACACGCCGAAACTGTCGGCCGGCGTCTGGGTGGGCGGCGAAGATCCGCAGATCCACTTCCAGGCCCTGGCGCTGGGCGGCGGTTCCAACATGGCCCTGCCGATCTGGGGTATCTTCATGCGGAAGGTCGTAGATGACGGCACGCTGGGCATTCGCGGCGACGAGCGCTTCGCCGTCCCCGGCGACATTCCCTTCAGCCTCAACTGCGACGGCAGTGAAGATGACGTGGATACGGGAAAGAAGAACGAAGAGGAAGAATTCTTTTTTTAAATGATGGTCTATCGCTACGAGGACGCAGACGTCCACTACGAAACCAGCGGGAGCGGCCCGGCGGTCATTCTCCTGCACGGCTGGGGCTGCTCGCACGCCTATTTCGCGCCACTGATGGAATTGCTCAGTGAAAAATACACCGTCTATGCCCTCGATCTGCCCGGTTTCGGAGATTCCCCCGAGCCTTCGACCGTCTGGGGCGTGGAAGACTATGTCCGGATGCTGGAAGGGTTCGTGGATGCGGTCTGTCCCGGGACGGTCTCCCTCGTGGGACATTCCTTCGGCGGCCGCATGGCCATTCTCTACGCCTCCCGCCATCCGGTCGGACGCCTCGTGCTGACCGACGCCGCCGGCCTCAAGCCCAAACGTCCCCTAAAATATTACATTAAGGTATATAGTTACAAGACGGCGCGCTTCTTCCTGCTGAAGGTGCTGCGCCGGCAAGACCTCTTTGAACGCTACCGCACGGGCCGCGGGTCCTCCGATTACCAGAACGCCTCCCCGAAGATGAAGAGCATTCTCTCGAAGGTGGTGAACGAAGATTTTCGCAGCCGCCTGCCCTATATCCAGGCCCCTACCCTGCTGTTCTGGGGAGAGCAGGACACGGCCACGCCCCTTTCCGATGCAAAGGAAATGGAAAAACGCATTCCCGACGCGGGACTGGTGAGCGTCCCCGGAGCCGGCCACTTCGCCTTTGTCGAGTATCAGCCCCTCTTTCTGAACGTAATGAAAAGTTTCTTTAATCTGTAGGTATGGGTTCTTTGATTGCTTCCGGCCTCCTTCTTGCGGCTTTCCTCTTTCTCTCCGGCTGTTTTCTCCCTTTCGAACTCAGGATGTTCCAGCAGAACTCCTACCGTCCGGAACGTTTCTGGAGATGGTGGGTCACGGAGCATCGCCTGTTCACCGCCTTCTACAATCTCTTCGACCGCACGCCCGTCAAAATTCCCCTCGCCTGGACGGCTCGCGTCAAAAGGCTGACGGTCACGACGGTTCTTCTGACCCTCGCCCTTCTTGCCGGCGGATCCTACGCCCTCGTTTCGGCAGGCTGGTCCCTTCCCTGGGCCCTTCTCGTTTGCGGCGCCGCCCTGCTGCTGATTTCCAAATGCACGCTGCTGCTCGCCAACTGCCTGAACGCCCCGCTGGAAAAAGCCATCGTCCGCTGGTACTACAATGACGCAAAGCGCAAACTGGCCGCCCATAAAGGCCTGATTGTCATCGGCGTAACGGGCAGTTACGGCAAGACTTCCACCAAGAACTACCTCTACCGCATTCTCTCCGAGAAATACGATACCCTTACGACCCCCGGCAACTTCAACACCACCCTGGGCGTGGTCCGGACCATCCGTGAGAAACTGGAGCCCCGCCACCGCGTCTTTATCGTGGAAATGGGCGCCAAGCAGCGCGGGGACATCCAGGAAATCTGCGACCTGGTCCACCCCACCATCGGCATCGTCGCCTCCGTGGGGCCGATGCACCTGGAGACCTTCGGCAGCCTGGAGAATATCCAGAAGACCAAATTCGAACTGATTGAAGCCCTGCCGAAAGAGGGGCTGGGCGTGGTCAACGCCGACTCCCCCGGCATCGCCTCCTATACGGGCGTTCCCACCCACTGCCGCATCGTCCGTTACGGCGTGCGCGGCGGAGACTTCCGGGCGGAGAACGTATCCTACAGCACCGAGGGTTCTTCCTTCGAAATCGAGGGGACGTCCTTTCGCACGAACCTGCTGGGCGAAAGCAATATCCTCAACATCATCGCCGCCTGTGCCGTCGCCCGCGAGTTGGGCGTTTCCTCCAAACAGATGCAGATGGCCGTTTCCCGGCTCCAGCAGGTGGAACACCGCCTCTTCGTGATGCGCCGGGGCAATTACACCGTCATCGACGACGCCTACAACTCCAACCCGGAAGGGGCCGCCATGGCCCTAGACGTGCTGCGTGACATCGCCGGCGGGCAGAAAATTCTCCTCACGCCCGGCTTTGTCGAACTGGGTGAAAAGCAGGAGGAAGAGTGCCGCAAACTGGGACGCAAGGCGGCTGCCTGCGCCGACATCCTGATTATCGTCAACCGCCTCAACCACGACGCCATTCTCGCCGGCGCGATGGAAGGCATCCGCGACGGGCGCGCCCGCCTGACGGCAGAAACCATTTTCAGCAAGGACGACCTCTCCCAGGCCTCCATCCTGCTCTCCTCCCTCGTCCGCCCCGGCGACGTGGTCCTGTATGAAAACGATTTACCTGACACTTTTAAATAAAATGAAACTCACTGTTGGCTTGCTCTTCGGAGGTCGCTCCGTAGAAAACGAAATTTCGGTGGTCACTGCCCTGCAGACCCTCGAATCCATGGACAAGGAAAAATACGAGGTGGTGCCCATCTACATCGCCAAATCCGGCAAATGGTACAGCGGAGAGAGGCTGCTGACCGTCTCCAACTACCGCGACATGAAAACGTTGCTGGAGAAAACGCCCGAGGTGTATATGCGCCCCGTTTACGGCGACCACAACCTCTACAAGGTAAAGAAGGGCCTCTTCGGCGACGGAATTGTTGCGAAGCTCGACGTGATTCTTCCCACCCTGCACGGAACCAACTGCGAAGACGGCACCCTCCAGGGCGTGCTCGCCTGCACCGGCATTCCGTTCGTGGGCTGCAACACCCTCGCGTCGGCCAACGGCATGGACAAGATTACGATGAAGATGATTCTCAAGGAGTGCGGCATTCCCGTCGTGGACTACTTCTGGTTCAACGACAAGGAGTGGTATGCCGACCGGGACGCGGTCGTCGCCCGCCTCGAAAAGGCCCTGAGCTATCCCGTCATCGTCAAGCCCGCCAACAGCGGCAGCAGCGTGGGTATCAAGGCCGCCCACAACACCGCGGAACTCATCGAGGCCGTGGACGAAGCCGCCTCTTTCACCACCCGCATCATCGTCGAGCGCCTGGTGACCGCCCTCAAGGAAGTGAACTGCTCCGTCATGGGCGACTACAACGACTGCGAACCTTCCGTCTGCGAAGTGCCGATGCGCAGCGGCGAAATCCTCTCCTATCAGGACAAATACATGCGCGGCGGCGGCAGCAAGGGTGCCAAGGGCGGCGCCAAACTCTCCGGCGCAAAGATGGGCGGAGCGAAACTCTCCGGCGAAAGCGAGGGTATGCGTTCCACCCTGCGGGAAATCCCCGCCAAACTGCAGAAGGGAGAGACCGAGCGCATTCAGGATCTGGCCGTTCAGACCTTCCGCGCCCTTTCCTGCGACGGTCTGAGCCGCATCGATTTCATCATCGACGAGGCTTCCCCCGAACGTCCCATCTACGTCAACGAAATCAACACCATCCCCGGCTCGCTGTCATCCTACCTCTGGGAATACAGCGGAAAGAAATTTCCCGAGGTGGTGGACAAACTGATTGACCTGGCCTTCGCCCGCAGCCGCGAGGAAGGCTTCAAAGTCACCGATTTCGGCGGCAATATCTTCTCAGCCATGCCCGTAGGCGGCGCCAAGTTCAGCAAATAGCCTTTATGCGGCTGAGCGCCTTCCTCTCCGGATTGAAAAACGCCTTGGCGGAGCGCTACCCCCTTGAGGAAGCCTCCGCCATTGCTTCGCGCCTCTGCGAAGAACTGCTGGAGATGCCGCGCTACGCCCCGATCATCGATCCCGACATCGCCGTTCCCCCCGAAAAGGAGGAGGCGCTGCGCGCGGCTTCCAGCCGCCTGCTGCTCGGAGAACCCCTGCAGTACGTGTTGGGCTATGCCGACTTTCTGGATGCCCGCCTTCGCGTCACCCCCGACGTGCTGATTCCCCGTCCGGAGACCGAATACCTCTGTCAGCGAATCATCCGGCAACTCGCAAGCCGTCCGCCCCGCCGCATCCTGGACCTCTGCACCGGCAGCGGCTGCATCGCCTGGAGTCTCGCGAAAGCCTTCCCCGACGCGATTGTGGTCGGTGTGGACGTATCGGAAAAAGCGCTGGAGATCGCCCGCAGCCAGAAGCCCTTCGCCTTTGGAAAGGGAACGGTGCGCACCCCTGTTTTTATCCGGGGAAATGTACTGGACACGAAGACGCTCGCGAAACGTTTGCAGGAGGAACTGCCCGACGAAAAAGGCTTCGACCTTTTGGTGAGCAATCCCCCCTATGTACTCGAACGGGAAAAGGCCGCGATGAAAGAAAACGTGCTCGGGTACGAGCCGCATCTCGCGCTCTTTGTGCCCGATGAGGACCCGCTTCGCTTCTACAAAGCCCTTTCCGCGCTCTTTTTCTCACCTCTTTTCCCGGGAAATTCCCTTTGCGCCCTGGAAATCAATGAAAATTTCGGTGCTGAGACTGCGGCCTTGTTTTCCCAAAATCGCGCTCACACACGCATAGAACAGGACTTAAACGAAAAAGACCGCTATATCTTCTCAAAAAAAGCGTAAAGATTTCTGACTTTGGCACGCCGCTTGCTAATGAATAGGTCAGAATAGTTTTTTCATAGGTTTAAGTTTTTAGGTTAGATTCAAAAAAGCCCCTGTCGTGAGACACGGGCTTTTTTGGTGGTTGTATGTTCTCCGAAGGACTAAAGGTCGAACCAATAGACAAAGCCGACCGTAATGATGTCGTAACGGGGGTTGTATACATCCCGGGTGCGGGTAGGACCTCCATTGTAATCGTGGTACAATTGATGCTGGAGGCCTTCCGAGGAAGCATAGGTGGGATAATACTGATCCTTCAGACGATTGGTCCAGCCCCACTCGTAATTGAAACGGAGGCCGAAATTTCCGAAAACAAGGTCGATGCCGGCCATATAGGTTGCAAAGGCAATCGAACCGATGTTTTTGGATGACTTATCTTCGCAGTTGATCGGATAATAGCCGGAAGCACCGTCGATGAAATTGAGATACCCCTTGAGACCGCCATAGAAAATGGTCCGGACGGGGCCGAAATTAAAACCGAGGGTGGGCATGATACCGATACCCAGGCTGATGTTGAAGCCCAGGTGATCCTTGCTCCCCTTATCGGGAGGAACGCCCAGACGGGAGGGATTCCAGTTGCCCAGGGCAAAGGAGAAATCCAGAAAACGCCAGTTGATTCCGATAGGGCCCCAGATGGGCATCATATATTCCGCCGCATAACTGAAGCCGTGCTCGGTGGCCAGAACGCCGTTCAGAGAAGGATTGGGATTGGCATTCCGGTTCACCCAAGGCATATTAAGATAGCTGAATGCCATGCTGATGCCCGGCTTCAACTTGAAAATCTCAGCCGTGTTGTTCTGGCTTTCATGCGTTTCATACCCCGAGTAGAGGTCGTACATATTCTGAGCCGAAGCCGAGAAGAAGGCCGCGAGGGCGAGGGAAAGGGATAAAAGAATCTTTTTCATAAGGCGCGGTCTCAGAAACGGGTATAGGAAGCATAATAGGACATGGGCTTGTACGAATTCACCGGCCTGACTTTGTCAAATTCCAGCGTCATCGTCTGACCATTGCGAAGAACGGTCAGGCTGCCCTTGTAATAGACGGAAGGTCCGGAATTGGAGAGCGACTTGGTGCGGACGACATTGACGCCCTTGAGGTAGTCCCCTATCCTCAGCCCGCTGCTCTTGACCAGCGAAGAATTCCCGTCCAGACCGATGACCTGGGTGGCACCGTCCAGAATGACGCCCACATTGATCATACTGATGTTGTCGTAGAACCAGCGGGTAGCCGTCTCGCTGTCCTTGGTCTCACGCAGGAGCATCACCGGATGCGTCACACTGGAGGCGGCTTTATTCAAAATGCCGTCCACGTCCCCCTGTACATTGTAGTTGTAGTTGTATTTCATCTGCCAGATCAGGGGAGCGACTTTCTCGCCGATGCGGGAGGTCTCCAGTACGTTCACCTCGAGGTAGGCCTGGGTCTGGGCCGTCTTCTGGGTGTAGCCGCCGGAAGTGACCGTCTGGTAGTTGTTGGTCGTCACGGAACCGAGGTAGGCGCCCTTCCAGCCATAGACCGCCTTCGAATTGGAACCGGTCATCACCTGCTGCTCGGTCTTGGGCACGTAGGTGTAGTCGATGCTCTGGCTGGCGTCCTTGACGATGGAAAAGACGATGTCGGGATTGTCGGGAACCCATCTCATACCGACTTTCATAAAGTTTTCGGCAATCTTGTTCAGCAGTTCCTTCTCGGCCAGCACGTCATTGGTCTGAACGATGTAGTCAAAGGTCTTGAACTTCGTCCAATCGACATTGTTGTCCACCCGGACGTTGGTGGTGGAAGCCGCATCGGAAGACTTGTAGCCGGCCAGCACCGGACCACCCGGCCTATGGACGTTCTTCCAGACGCAGGTCAGCGGATGGAAACCCTGGGCCGTCATCCAGGCGGGCATCGTGCCGTTGAAGACCACCTCATATTCATTTTCGGCAAGGGGGTGCCACAGCGTGAGGCGATGGGTGCCCGGACGGTCAATGACGGCATAGAACTGGTCGACAGACCACCTCTTGGCATCCACGCCGTCCACGGCCTTCACCACGGAACCGATGGTAATCAGCGGTTGGGTGGGGCGGAAAAAGTCATCCTGATCGGCCGCATCGGGCTCGACGAGCAGTTTCCGCACATAATCCCGCGTATCTTTGGAAGTGCAGCCGATGCTACCGTTCCAGATTACAACCAGGTAGTCCGGAGCCCACCACGTCGTTCTCGTGACGGTCAACAGGTGATTGCGCTCGGCCGCCTGCAGCTGCGTAGCGAAAAGCAGCAGCGCCAGGCTTAACAGACAGAACAGTTTCTTCATATAGGTCAGATTAAGCATACTACCCACAAATATAAGCAAAAAATAATTCGTTCGTTTCAAATCAGACAAAAAAAGGCAGCCCGAAACTGCTTTCAGGCTGCCGATTCTTACATTCGTGATCAATTTTACTGCTCGTCGGGCGTATCGTTGGGATCCGGGCCGGGGTTGCCGCCGCCGTTTCCGCCAAAGGGGCCGTTGCCACCGAAAGGATTCTGTCCGCCGAAGGGATTGCCGCCCTGAGGTCCCTCGGGACCGCCCTGGGAAGCACCCGCGGCTTTGGCCATATCCTCGGAAGCGGCGTGCCAGGCAGCTTCGAGCTCGGCGTTGTACTTGTCGATGGAAGCGACGTCCTTGGCTTCGACCGCCTTCTTGAGCTCCGCACAGGCGGACTCGATGGCCGTCTTCTTCTCGGCAGGAATCTTGTCGCCGTATTCCTTGAGGTTCTTCTCGGTCTGGAAGACCATCGCGTCGGCGGAGTTGATCTTGTCGATGCGCTCCTTCTCGGCCTTGTCGGCTTCCTCGTTGGCCTTCGCTTCATCCCGCATGCGCTGGATTTCAGCGTCGGACAGTCCGGAAGAGGCTTCGATACGGATGTTCTGAGCCTTGCCGGTCGCCTTGTCGGTCGCGGAGACGTTCAGGATACCGTTGGCATCGATATCGAAGGACACTTCAATCTGCGGCACGCCACGCGGAGCCGGGGTGATGCCGTCGAGGTTGAAGCGGCCGATGGTCTTGTTGTCGCGGGCCATCGAACGCTCGCCCTGCAGCACGTGGATCTCCACGCTCGGCTGGTTGTCGGCC
>JAGCXP010000036.1 GCA_017961345.1 Bacteroidales bacterium
GGACGAAGAGGGCCGCAAGGCCAAGATGGTGTACGCACTGGCGGCCGACGAGGCTGGTCGGGTGTATGTCTATGGCAGCTGGACGGTAAAATCCCCCAAGGAAGCGTCGCTGCAATACCTCTTCCGTGACTATCCGAACGGCAATATGTTCAAACTGGTACCTCGCGGAGAATTCTTCGCTGTTGTGAACACCAATATCCAATAAGTTATGCTTTTCCTTACCGTCCTCCTCTCCTCACTTCTGGCTTCCTATCAGCCTCAGGCCGATCCTGAAGCCACCGTCATCTGCGGGCAGGCCCGCTTCACCGTGCTGACTCCCCGGCTCATCCGTATGGAATGGGAGGAGAACGGTGCCTTTGAAGACCGGGCGTCCCTGGCTGTCATCAACCGGCAGCTGGAGGTTCCTTCCTTCAAAGTGAAACGCTCGCGTAGCGGCGTGAAAATCACGACCGATGCGCTGACCCTCGAGTATAAGGGAAGCGGTCGCTTTACGGACAAGAACCTGTCCGTCCGTTTCAAGCTGGGCAAAAATAACGTGACCTGGAAGCCCGGTATGGACGACAGCGCCAACCTGATGGGAACGACGCGCACCCTTGACAAATACGACGGTTTCACCATTCACGGCACCGACGGCCGGCTGACGGTGGATCCCTTCGAGAAAGGCGTCATCTCCCGCGACGGGTGGGCGTTGGTGGACGAAAGCCAGCGCCACCTCTTCGATGAATCGGGCTGGGTTACCAGCCGTCCGGAAGGGGAGCGTCAGGACTGGTATCTCTTTGCATACGGTCACGATTACCTTTCCGCCGTTCGGGATTACACCCGCATCGGTGGCCGCATTCCTTTGCCTCCCAAATACGCGTTCGGTTACTGGTGGAGCCGTTACTGGCTCTACAACGATTTCGAACTGGATGAGTTGACGGACAAGCTTCGCGGTCTGGGTTTTCCCGCCGATGTCTGCATCATCGATATGGACTGGCACGAGACATGGGGTCTTACCCAGCACAATGCCCCCTTGGATGAAGCAGAGCAGTCGAAAGGCTGGACGGGTTACACCTGGAACCGGAAGCTGTTCCCTTCTCCGGAGCAAACGATGGATATGCTTCACAGGAAGGGTTTCAAGACATCTCTCAATCTTCATCCCGCTTCCGGCATCCAGACTTTTGAAGACTGCTACGGGCGTTTTGTTCAGGATTATCTTTCCCGCACGGATGATTACGACGGACCGAAAGATTTCCGCAAGGCTGACGGCACGCCCACCTATGTTCCCTATCGGATGACGCAGAAAGCCTGGGCGGACAGCTATTTCGAGGCCGTTCTTCACCCGATTGAAAAGCAGGGCGTCGATTTCTGGTGGCTGGACTGGCAGCAGTGGCGCGAAAGCCGCTATGTGGGCGGCCTGAGCAACACCTTCTGGCTTAACCATACCTTCTTCGAAGATTCTTCCCGGGAAGGAAAACGCCCGATGATCTACCACCGCTGGGGCGGTCTCGGAAGCCACCGTTATCAGGTGGGATTCAGCGGTGATACGCGGGTTTCCTGGGACGTGCTCTCCTATATGCCCTGGTTTATTTCCACCGCATCCAATGTGGGCTACTGCTATTGGGGCCAGGACATCGGCGGACACAACGAGATCCCGGGCATCAACTACACCGAGGCAGAACTCTTCACCCGCTGGGTCCAGGAAGGCGTGTTCACGCCCATCTTCAAGACCCACCCTACCCGCAACAAGAACCTGGAACGTCGCTTCTGGATGTTCCCCGAGCAGTTCGACATCCTGAAAGAGGCCGTGCGTCTGCGCTACAGTCTCTCGCCCTATGTCTATACGGCGGCCCGTCAGGCCTACGACACGGGTATCGGTCTTTGCCGTCCCCTGTATTATTACTGGCCGGAAGCGGACCAAGCCTATGCGTATAAGGAGGAATACCTCTTTGGCGACGACATCCTCGCCACCGTCGTCTGTCGTCCCGCCGATCCGCAGACAGGCCTGGCCGAACGCAGGATGTGGTTCCCCTCCGGAAGCGACTGGTTTGATATGTCTACCGGCACCCTCTATTCCGGCGGCAGCGAAAAGACGCTGTACTACACCCTGGCGGAGAATCCCTGGTTCGTCCGTTCTTCCGCGCTGATTCCCATGGCTTCTCCTACGATTCAAAGCCTGCAGGATTATTCCGACGAACTCTACATCCTGGCTGCTCCCGGTAAAGACGCTTTCGAAACCTGTCTGTATGAAGATGGCGGCGACAACGCCGATTACAATCAGGTATTTGCCAATACCCGCCTGAGCCGCGAAATGACGGCTGCCGGACTTGTCGTCAGGGTGGGTGTTCGGGAAGGAGAATGGAAGGCCCCTTCGGAGAGCCGTCGTTTGCGGCTGGTCGTTCCGGGATTCGGTTATCCCTCCGCCGTTCGCGTCAATGGGAAGGAACTTCCCTACAGCCGCTTGGCAAAAGACGGGACTTGGACTTACGACGGCGCCTCGCTTTCCGTGACCGTGTATGCCGAAGCTTCTGCGGCCGATGTGCCGTGTACCATCGAATGTGACGGAAGCTATGCCTACATTGCCGGTGAAAGCGGCACGCTCAAACGTGCCCGAAGCGATGCCGAGCCAGTAAAATATGCTCAGAACGCCATCGACAAATATGGTTGGCCCGACGATGTCCGGATGCAGTGGATGGGCGCCGCCAGCCGGATTACTGCCTATCCCGACAGCATTGCTTCCATCCTCTCTTCGATGCCCGACTACCAGGGTATCCTGAAAAAGGAAAAGATAGACTTCCCCTGGACGGTTGAAGATCTGGGTGGCGGTCTGCGGAGCCTCAGTTATGAAGGCAAGGACGCCGTCGCCGGCACCCTCCAGCGAATTCACATCGTGGAACTCAAGCCCGGAGCCGGCAGCGCTTTGAAGCTCGCGTACTCGAAGGAAGAGATGACGGCAGCCGAATACGGACAGAAGAACGGATTGGAAGCTGTCTTGACCGGAACATTCGGACTTCCCCACAGTTTTGTAAAGGTGGATGGGGAAACCATATCCGGCATTGATATTGACGACACCAATCCCCGTTGGTGGATGCACGAAGCGGCACTGGCCATCCAGGCGGACGGAACGCCGCAGTTCCTTACCTTCGACAATCAGCCGGCCCGGGCCTTGAAGACCTACCCGAATTCGCCCGCGCCTGACTTTTTCTCCTCGGTTCCGATGCTTATCTTCGAGGGTTCCCGCTTAATCTGGAGCGAGGCGACCCAAGCCAAGACGAACTTCATTCACGAGCGTTATCCCCGTACCGCCATCGCCCAGCTTTGGGACGGCACCCTCCTGCTGATTGCCGTTGACGGGAAAGAACCCGGCAAAGCAGACGGCGTGACCTTGCCCGAATTGCAGGACTTCCTCTGCCGCAACTTCTGGGTACGACACGCCCTCAACCTGGACGGTTCCGCCGCCCTCTACGTTAAAGACAAGGGGAATGTTTGCCTGAAAGGGACCGAACGTCCGCTCAACACCTTTGTGACCATACAGAAAGTGAAGTAGCTGCGGCTACTTCACTTCTGCAAAAATATCATCGAGGACTTTGGCCAGCCGGTAGCCGGCATTGCGAAGCTGCTGATAGGCCAGAGCCCTCATTGTATCGGGATAGTAGGAGTCCAGTTCCCTTTCCTTGCGGCTGGCATCCGTCAGGTGATGAGCCGGCCAGGCGGCCTTGGCATTGACGCTGGCCCAGTCGAATAGGTCCCCCTTTACAATTTCGGCGATTTCCGCCGGGCTTGCCGTGTCGGCTTCGCTGGCAAAGTCACTGTAATCCCAACCTTTTCCCAGGAATTTCCAAATACGGGAATCCCAGAAGGAGTGGATGTTCATCTTCTGCTCGCCGATATAGATGCTGTATTTGCCTCCGGTGGGTGCCTGGGGGACGTAGAGAATGTGCATGGGACAGTGCATGTCGCCGATCAGGTGCACGACCAGGGAGAGTTCTTTCTCCCGCTCCTCCGGATTCATCGTCGTCAGGTTCTCCTTGAGGTTGCGGATCAGCCAGTCCAGATCCATAATGGCGTTGCGGATATAGACGTCCCCTTCCCGGTTATGCCGGTACACATTAAAGAGCGAGTCCACCGTGTAGGAATGGGACCAGGGCTCAAAATTGGTTTCCAGGGCGTCCATTTGGGACTCTTTCCGCCGAAGGACTTCGGGATTGCTGCATTTCCAGCCGATATCCCGGTACCACTCATAATAATGAACGTCGGGGTAGGAAGATATCTGCACGATATCCGTCCCTTTCAAATACTTTTTCAGGGCCTTTTTGGTTTTCGAGCTGATGTGGTCCTCAGCAATCTGCGCCACGGCGGAATGGCCGACGGCATTCCAGGCGCTCAGTTGCGCCGAAATGGAAATCAGGAAAACGATAAACAGTGCAAATTTTTTCATAATAGGATTTATTTGCAAAAATGATGCTTATTGAACATTGCGGGTAATCAGGAAAAAAGTCGGGACAGCCCGTTCATGGCTGTGGTCGAAACGGTAACCCTGGCCGGTATCGCCGGTCCCGTCGCAGGGATAATTGACGATGCCGGTATCGGGCGCTCCGAAGCCTTTGACGAACATCGTGGTGGAGCCGCCGCCATCCATATTGACCGCAAACTGCGGATGAAAATGCCGAATCAGGAATTGGCGAAGTTCCTCGCAGGTCATTCCGGCGGCTTTGCCCTCCCAGCGGCCATCGACTGTAATCAGCAGCAGACGGCCATCTTCCATCGTCGCGAGGGCCGTACGGGGATGGCGGTTGAGAACGAGCAGGCGTTTTCCGCCGTAGTTTTTCCCCGCGGAGGAATCCGTCTTCAGATCCCATTCGGGAAGGCTGTAGTCATCTATCAGGATGGGCGTACTCGAGTAGAGATTCCTCCAGGTCGAATTATGATAGACCGGCACGGCCTCCGACGGCCGCCCGTCATAGTTGTAAAAGCCGAAGCTGTGATTTCCGTCAAACCCGACAGCCGTCTCGTGTTTCCACCAGTTGGTCTCGCCCGGCTGGGTGTCGATTTCACAGATATTCACCCCATCGATCCGGATATAGGTGTGCGGAACGCCGAAAGAAGCGTTGGTTGCCGCAATGACTCCGCGCTCCTTCGCCACCCGGGAGAGAATCTCCTTGTCCGGATAGTAGGCATAGGAGAGGTGAAGATCGCCGCGGGAAAGATCCACCTCGAGCACATTGACAATCTGCATCGCCGCCGTGAGGGAATCAAAGCCTTCATAATTATGCCACACGAGCCCCTCTGCAACCGTCTGACGCACCCACTTGGCCGCCACGGGCTGCACGTCCGAGGATTTGTCGGACGGCTTGCCGCAAGAGAGCAGCAACAAAAGAGGTAGGAGCAGCGCGCGCGTTTTCATCGTTCAGTACATTGTCTTTGCAAAGATAGCACAATCGCGATACCCCCGTATATTAATAATCGGTAAAACAAAACAAATATTTGATAAAATACGGCATTGAAAGATTTTTTATAAAACAGTACCGTTTCTTAATAGTTTCACGCACAGGAGTGGCGTAATTTTGCAAAAAATCAAGAACGATGAGAAAATTATTTCTGTTTTTCTGTCTGTCCGCACTCCTGATGGCCCTTCCCCTTTCGGCGGAAGAGAAAAAAAAGGACACCCGCAACGTGATGCTCAATGCGGAAAGCGCAACGGTTCCCCGCGAAATCAACATCGGCCTGCCCGAGAGCGGAAACGGCGCCGTTGTCTATGTGGACGGACTCAAACATGCCCAGGGTCTTCCCCGTTCTCAGTTCCACTGGTCGGGCGGTAATGCCTATGAGCCCATCAGCACCATCGGGCTCATGGAAGCCGTCGTCCGCTGCGGTGAGTTCGGCGTGCTGGTGGACTCCCACACCCGTTTCGGCCGCGACACCCTCTCCGGTGCCGTCACGCTCCAGAGTTCCAGCAATGGCCTGATCCGCTTCGACGGTGCCATCAACGGCCGCTTGGCCAAAGTCAAGACCGGATCCTGGCATTTCTCCCTGGGCGCCTATGTCAACTACGACCCGACGAATGTCAATGCGCCCTCCCGTCTCTTCGTGGACCAGAAACAGATTTATCAGGCATCCCTGACCCGGAAATGGAATAACGGGATGTCCCTTTCCGGACTGTACCGCTTCTCCCTCTGCGACGACCGGGTGGACGGCGGTTACAGCGTGGCTCCCTTCGTCTTCGTAGGAGACGGCAGCATCCGTCAGTACGGCAATTTCCGTCTGGGACGCGACTGCTATATGCCCGCAGATGAAAACGTTCGCTGGATGGACCTTGTCACAGGAACGATGCAGGAAGGCAACATGGCGAAAATGGACCGTCGGCTTACGCATGACGCCACCCTCAAATGGCAGTGGGAAGACGCCTGGGAAAGCGGTTGGAAACTGGATGCGTCCTGGCATCTCTGTCACATACAGCCCTCCCGTTACCTGAAAGTCACCCTGGCGGGCATTGACCTGACGACCCCGACCGGAGGATATACCCGCCCCGACGGCAGCCCGTTCGAAGGATACATTCAGCAACGGCAGACCCAGGTCGTGGACACCTGGACATCCGACCATGAGCTTTTGTTCACCGCGGAAAAGAAGTGGAACAAACACCTGCTCAAACTGGGATTGGACCTGGTCTGCGCCCGTCAGTACGATGCCACCTCCTCCTTTATCTTCGCCCATTCGGTGGAGCCCTCTCCCATCCGGCTTCAGAAAAACGGGGTGAGCAGTTGGAGCCTCAACCGCAACAGCCTCTACCTGGATGCCTGGAAACTGACGGCCGCCATCTATGCCTTCCATAACTGGGACATTAACGACCGCATCCGCCTGCGGACCGGTGCGCGCATCAACCCCATCTACAACGACGTCAACACCGCTGCCCGGCTGTCCAACGAAGAAACGAAGAACGTCCGCGTGGACGGGTTCAACCTGGCCGACCCCAACCTGGCGGAGATTCATCACATCCAAAAACCCGGTCTTAACTATGTCGTCTCGGAGAATCTCTCCTGGAGAATCGTCAACCGTCTCTTCTTTACGGCCGAAGGCTTCTACTCGATGACCGAAAAGACCTCCACCTATTTCCGGAACGCCAAGTTGCCTTCCCTCGCGCCCATCGGAAACGCTCTTGTCCGTGCCGGCTTCAACTATGACAACAGCTGGATGGATTGCACCGCCCTTTTCTCCTACATCACCAGTTGGAACAACGCGGCCACCATCAGCGTCACCAAACAGATCGGCGGCATCAGCGAGACCATCCCCTATACGGCGCAGTACGGCATCGGAACGCTGGGCTTCACCCTCGACGGCAATTTTCACGTTTCCGGCTTCAACCTCCACGCCCGTCTCACCCTGCAAGACCCGCGATACAAGAATTACGGTAACGTGTTTGAATTCAGCGACGGTAGCCAGATGGTCATTGACTATAGCGGGAAACTGGTCACGGGTATCTCGCGCCTGATGATCGAATTCGACCCTTCCTACAGTTGGGACTGGTGCCGCGTCTGGGCGAGCGTTCGCTACAACAGCCGCCAGTATGCCAGCCGCACCAACCTCGCGTATTTCAACGGTCACTTCGAGACCTTCGCCGGTGCCGACTTTACCATTGCAAAACACCACAAAATCTCCCTCAACCTGGTCAATGTCCTCTTCCAGACGGGAGCGAAAGGAAGTATCGACATCGCGGACACCATCACCGATCCAGCCCAATTGCAAGACCTCGTCATGGCCGGTTCCTATATCCGTCCTTTCACGGCCGAACTGTCCTACACTTGGAAATTTTGATTATCTTTGCTTCAGAGAATGAAGCGCCTGTGGTATCCTTTCCTTTGTCTGCTGGCCGCCGTCCTGGCGTCCGGCAGCGCCCGTGCGGACGATCCCGCCTACGATTCCTTCCGCATCCTGCCGCTGAACGTTTCCCAGGAATTTGAATCCCTCAAAGTTACGCAAATCCTGCAGGACCGGAAAGGATTGATCTGGTTGGGAACCCGGGACGGCTTGGTACGTTACGACGGCTACCGGATGCTGCCCATCCCGATGCCCAAAGACGGAAACGGGTACGGCAACGTGCGCACCCTGTGCGAAGACAATGAGGGTCGGATCTGGATTGGCTCCTTCAAAGGAATCTGCTACTGGGACCCGGAAACGGAATGCGTCAGCAAATATTCCGAGGGAGCCGTCGCCCGCATTGTCAAAGCCCGGGACGGGCGGCTCTGGGTGGCTGCCAACTATGGGGGATTCCTGCGCATCGATCCGAAAACATTCACCTGCGACACCCTCTCGTTCGACTATGACAGCCCCAGCGCCCACTACGGCGAGGATGTCTGCTGCGACGATGGACAGTTTGTCTATCTGATGAACGGTGTCGGCGCGGTGTTTCGCGCCGCAGACTCCGACCGTTTTCTGACCACCCTGCTTCCCTTTGAGAAAAGCCCCTTCTCCCAGGTCCGGATTACCCAGATTCACTATCGGGACGGCATCCTCTATGGGGGGCAGGATGACTTTTCCCTTCTCTATGACACGGAAACGGCCCAAATCAAACGCTTTGACGGAGGCCGGATTCATGAAAGTGTCCGGACCGCTTCCGGGCACACCCTGATGATTACCTCCAAAGGGACGTACGACTGTGAAGGAAGCCTGAAAACCCTCTTTATGAATACCTTCACACCTCGCCTGCTGCTGGACGAGAACCTTTCCTGCCTATACAAAGACCGGGACGGCAGCATTTGGGCCGGCTCGTCGAAAGCCGGGGTGTTCCGTATTTTCCCCAATGACATTCAGTGGAGGGGATACCGACGGGCGGACGACGGAAGTTCCTTTTCCGTGAAACGGCTCATTGAGTCTCCCGCGGACGGGAACTGGTGGGCTATAACGGAAGATGGCGAACTGCTCTGCATCCAAAAGGGAACTTCCCTGGCAGAAACGGTTTCCATACCGGATGGAAGAGCCGTCGGTCTCGGTTTGCAAGGAAAAGAACTGCTGGTCGGCACGACCTATGCGGCCGCCCCGCTGCTTCGCATCCTTCCCGACGGACGAAAAAAAGTTCACGCGTTTGCTCCCGGCGGGACCACCGTCTTCCTGGAGCAGGATGATGGAAAACTCTGGGCCGGGGGATGGTTGTATGAACTGGACTTCACCCGCAGACAGGCGAATAGGATCGAGCGCGTACGTACCGTCATCACCGATTTGAAAAAAGACAAGGCTGGCGGCTGTTGGATTGGAACCGGAGTCTCGGGGCTTTGGTCCGTCAGGGACGGAATTTGGGAACATTGGCTTGACAGTCTCGGGGTTTCTACGCGCATCACCTGCCTTTGTCCGGACAGCCGGGGCGGCATCTGGATAGGCTCCCAGGACGACGGACTCCAGCATCTCGACCCCATCCGGGGAGTATGCCGGACCTTCAACGAGTTTGACGGCATTCCTTTTCACCATATCAATGACATCGCTATCGACAGCACGGGTTGTCTCTGGGCGCTTGCTTCCGGCAAGTTGATTGCGTTCGATCCGAAACGGGAAAATGCGGCCTTCTATACCAGCGAAGACGGACTGCCCCGCGGTGAGACCGAGCTCAGTTGCGTCAGGACCGGACAGGACGGACGGCTCTGGGTGGGCGGCCATAGGGGGCTTCAATCCTTTGACCCCGTCCGCTTCCGCACCATGAAAACCCGCAGCGGGCGCATTGTTTTCACGGGATTTACCGTGCGTTCCACCCGCCCCTCCCGTTCCCACCGCGATTTTATTCCGGGCATCGACAGACTATCCTCCCTGCACCTGGCTTATAGCGAGAACTCCTTTATCCTCGGCGTGTCCCAGGCCGATTATGATATTCCCTGCCGATCTCGCCTGGAATATCGCATCCTGCCGCAGGACAGTCTCTGGCGCCATGTCCGAGACGGATCCGTCACCGTCAGCAGCCTCCCGCACGGGACGCATTATTTGCAGTTTCGGCTGCTCGGCCGGGACGGCAGCCTCGCAGATGCCAAGCGTCAGTTGGAAATCCATGTCGCCGTTCCCCCGGCCGCATCCGCTCCCGCCATCCTTGCCTATGTCCTCCTGCTGGCTCTGGTCCTTTTCCTGACCTTCCGGGAATCCGCCCGCAGAGCCCGCCGGAAAGCGCAGGAGCAGGCCTTCTTGGAAAACGAGAAAAAAGAAGCGGAGAGTCAGAAACAGCTGTATGCCTCCAAAGTCACCTTCCTTACTTCTCTGGCCCACGAAATCCGCACGCCGCTCGCCCTGGTCAAAGCGCCCATCGAGACCCTGGAAGAGAAACTCGGTCATTATGCCGACCGCTCCGTCGGAGAAAATCTGGAGATTGTCAGCCGGAACGCCGACAAACTCTCCCAACTTTTGAATGAACTGCTGGACTTCCGCCGCATCGAAAACGGCAGCATCACGCTGAACCCCTCCGAATACGATATCGGCACGCTCATCCAATCCGTTTTTGCCCGCTTCAAACTGGCAGCCCGCTTACGGCATATCGAGATGAAACTTCAGTTGCCCCAAACGCCACTGACGGCCTCCGTTGATAAGAACGCCTTCGACAACATCGTGGGGAACCTCCTTTCCAATGCCATCAAATACGGCCAGAGCCATATCCTATTGAGCCTTGAGGTCGAGGATGCGTGTTTTCGCGTTGTCTTGGAGAACGACGGTACGCCCGTCCCGGCCGAGAAACGGGAAAGCATTTTCCGCCCGTTCGAGCGTTTCGTGCCGGAGCACACGGCCATTACGGGCACCGGCATCGGCATGTTCGTCAGCCGCAACCTGACGGAACTTCACGGCGGCAGCCTCCGGATGGATGAGGACCTGAAGACCAACCGCTTCATCGCCACCTTCCCGATCCGCCACCTGGCCAGCGAGAAGGAAGAGGAGAGCCCCCTGCCCGATGTACGGATTTCCAACAAGCCCTACTCACTGCTCATTGTCGAGGACAACGAAGAAATGCGGAGTTTCATCTCCCGACAGTTCGAATCCCAGTTTACCGTGCTTACCGCAGCCGACGGACTGGAAGCCTTGGAGCAGGTAAGCCGTAACAATCTGATTACGCCGGACTGTATCATCAGCGACATCATGATGCCCAATATGGACGGGCTTGAACTCTGCCGGAAAATCAAGGAAAATCCGACGACCTGCCACATTCCCGTCATCCTGCTGACCGGACGGGCGGAAGACAGCTCAAAACTGCTGGGATTGGAATACGGAGCCGACGCCTACCTGGTCAAGCCTTTCTCCTCCAGCGAATTGATCACTCAGGTTCGCAACCTTTTGAAGAACCGGGAACGGCTCAAGGAAAAATATTCTTCCGGCAATCTCTCCGACTTATCTCCCGCCGATTCCCCCGACACGGCATTCCTGCGCGATTTGCAAGATTATGTAGAGAAGCATATCAGCGATGACAGCCTCTCCGTTGAAGTGCTTGCCTCTATCGCCTGCATGAGTGAGAGCAACCTGTTCAAGAAGATGAAGAAACTGCTGGGGGTCGGTCCCAACGAATACATCCTGGTTATCCGCCTGCAAAGCAGTCAGAACCTGCTTCGGAACACGGCTCTGCCCATTTCGGAAATTGCTTCCCGCTGTGGATTCAGCTCTCCTTCCTATTTCGCATCCTGCTTCAAATCCCGCTTCGGAATTACGGCCAAGGAATACCGCAACGGGCTAAAGAAAAAAGCGTAAGTCTTTTAAAGCGAACCTCCCTTACAAACGGAAATCCACGACCGCGCGGATGTCGCGGGACGAGGAGCCGATCAGCGCCTGGAAATCTCCGGGTTCGGCCACCCATTCGTGCTTTGCGGCATCAAAGAAACAGAGCGCGTCGCGGTCGATCGTAAGCGTTACGGTCTTCGTCTGACCGGGTTCCAAATACACTTTCTCAAAGGCCTTGAGCTCCTTGAAGGGACGGTCCACAGACGCCTCCATATCACGCACATACAGTTGGACGACTTCGGCGCCGGCGACCGTTCCGCAGTTGGTCACGGGGATTTTGAAACTCAGGCTCTTTCCCATCTTTTTGGAAGAAGCGCTCGCCTTGCCGTAATCGAAACTCGTATAGCTCAGGCCATAGCCGAAGGGCCATTGGGGCTCTACGTCGCGGCTGTCGTACCAGCGGTAACCGACATAAATACCTTCGTCGTAGTACACCTGCCAACGACCGTTCTCATCCTGGACGCCGGGATACTGGCGCTCCGTCTTGACGGGGCCGTCGGAGAGTTCTTTCGGGAAGGTGAAGGGCAATTTCCCGGAAGGGTTGACCGCACCGGAGAGCACATCCGCCAGGGCGTTGCCGGCCTCCGAGCCCAGATACCATCCCTGGAGGATGGCGCCGACCTTGTCCGCAAAGGGCATTGCAACGGGCGAACCGCTGAGGTTGATGAAAATCAAGTCTTTTCGGGCGGCGGAGAGGGCCTCGATGACCGCCTCCTGGCCATACGGAAGGTGGTAGTCCAGCCGATCCCTTCCTTCGCAGTCCTGCATTTTATTCTTGTTGAGTCCGCCCACAAAAATCACATAGTCCGCATCGGAAATGGCGGCGAGGGCATCGGAAAGCAACTGCCGGTCGCTGCGGGGGTCGGTCAGGTCATACAGACCGTAATTGTAGCGGCCCGTGACGGTCGGCTCGCCCTGATAGGCCCGCTCATAGACCACGTTCCAGCCTGCAAACGCAGCCCGGATGCCCTCGAGGGGAGAAACCTCTTTCTGAGCCTTGAGGGAAGAAGAACTTCCGCCGACAGCCATCGGACGGATGGCATTCTCGCCGAGCACGACAATCTTTCCGCCTTCGCCCTTCAGGGGAAGGAGCCCGTCTTTGTTCTGCAGAAGCACAATGCCCTCGGAGGCAATCCTGCGGGCATCGGCGTAATGCTCGGGGGAGCACATACTGCCGAAGTTGCCCCCCATTTGTGTACGGAAATTCAGCCGGAGCACACGGCGCACCTTATCGTTCAACTCCTCCTCGGAGTAGGTTCCGTCCTCGATTCCCTTTTTGTAGGCGGCGGCCATGTAGTAACTGTCGTAGGCATTGGACGCGCCCACGTCCACACCGTTCGTATGGGAGCCGAATTCGAGGTCGAGACCGCCCGTGGCCGCGCCCTTGGTGTCGTGCACCGCACCCCAGTCGCTGATAACGGCACCGTCCCAGGCCCATTCTCCCTTCAGAATGTCTTTCAGCAGACGGGGGTTGTGGGAGACATATTCGTTTTCATAACGGTTGTAGGAAGACATGATCGACCAGGCCTCGCCTTCCTGCACGGCCGTCTTGAAGGCCGGCAGATAAATCTCATACAGCGTCCGGTCGTCCACGTTGACGTTGATGCCGCTGCGCTCGAATTCCTGGTTGTTCAGGGCGTAATGCTTGACACAGCAGGCGACGTTGTTGCTTTGCAGCCCCTGAATGTAGGGCACGGCCATCTGGCCGGCCAGGAAAGGGTCTTCCCCCATGTATTCGAAATTGCGTCCGCAAAGAGGGGTGCGGCAGATGTTTACGCCTGGCCCCAGCAAGACGTTTTTCCTGCGGTAACGGGCCTCTTCCCCTACGCTCCGGCCGTACAGGCCCGAAAGAGAACGATCCCAGGTGGCGGCAAGGGCGGTCAGCGCCGGATACACGGTACAGGAGTCGTTGGTCCATCCGGCCGCCGACCACTCGTCCCACAGGGTTTCGGGACGCACGCCGTGAGGGCCGTCATCCGTCCAGAGTTCGGGAACGCCGAGACGGGGCACGCCGGGCGCGGAAAACTTGCTCTGTGCATGGATCATCGCAATCTTCTCACCGAGGGTCATCTGACCGATCAGTTCATCAATACGCTTTTCCATCGGATCGGACTGAGAGCAGGACAGCAGCACGAGGGAAACGGCGACGGGAAGGAAGGGAGACAAGAGGCGCATAAGCTGGGGGATTGGTATCGTTTTAATATGTTTACAAATGCAAATTTACCGGACTGACGCCGTCGGCTCAA
Source organism: Bacteroidales bacterium (assembly GCA_017961345.1). Taxonomy (GTDB): domain Bacteria; phylum Bacteroidota; class Bacteroidia; order Bacteroidales; family UBA932; genus Cryptobacteroides. Next base: position 13,953 of record JAGCXP010000036.1, read on the forward strand.
TGCCGAGTTCCTTCAGCGCATTCACCAGTTGGGTGCAGACCAGCACGGGGGTCTTGCGGGCGCGTAGGCGGACTTGATATTTATGCTCGTAATCGCGAAGTTCGAAGACGACCGGCGTCTTTCCCTTGAACTTGCGGAGGAGTTTGTAAAGGGCTTCGTTCTCCTGCGCGTTCAGCGACAGGGCGTCCAGCGGAAGAATCAGTTCCCTCACCCGGGTCTCCGCCAGGTTGCCCAGCAGTATGACGGAACTCACCTTCAATTCGTGGGGAACATCATCGTATTTCTCATCCGCACCCGGTCGGCGGCGCTGGTCCACGGTCCCCTCGACATAGAGGAAGGCACCGGGGGTAATCATCCCGCCGAACTGTTCCACGCTTTTGCTGAACAGACGAAGGGAATATTCCCCTGTCTTGTCCTGCAGCAGACATTCCATCCAGGGGTTGCCGGTCTTGGAGAGTTTGCGCTCCGAACCGGTTACCATGACCCCGTAACTTACCTGGGCGGTCTTCTTATTCTCATGACAGGTCTGAATCAAATCCGGCAGTTCGCCCAAGTTATTCCTTACGAACAAGCCGGTCTCGAATTCATACGCATCGAGCGGATGGGATGAGAGGTACATTCCGACCAGTTCCCGCTCTTTTTTCAACTGTTCCACCTTGACGACCATATCCTCCCCGGCGGGTACCTGGGGAATGGACGGACGTTGGGGTTTGAGCTCCTCGACGGTGCCGAAAAGGGACAGGCCGCCGCCGTCATCGTCACTTCGGAGCAAGGAAGCGTAACGGCCGAGCGTATCGAGGAACAGATCGCCTTCTTCAGAGGGCAGGTTGAATACGCGGCGGTCCACAAAAGAATCAAACGCTCCGCACTGGGCGAGCACTTCAAGGCTCTTGCGGGAAATACCCAGCGGAGACTTGCTCATCCGTTCCACGAAGTCCATCAGATCCTTGAAGCGGCCTTTCTCCCGGCGCTCGGAAAGGATGGCCTCCCCCATATTCTCGCCGAAAGATTTGATGCCGCCGAAACCGAAACGGACGTTGCCCTCCTTGTTGACGCTGAAGTGCATTTCGCTCTCGTTCACATCGGGAATGAGCACCTTCACGCCATGCTGTTTGCAGTCCCCCATGATTTTCTGGATTTCCTCCATATTGAGGGCGCAGGTAAGGTTCGCTGCAAAGAATTCCGCCGGATAGTGGGCCTTGAGCCAGGCCGTCTGGTAACTCACCCAGGCGTAGCAGGTCGCGTGGGACTTGTTGAACGCATACTGGGCGAATTTTTCCCAGTCCTTCCAGATTTTATCCAGCGTCTTTTCCGGATGGCCGTTGGCCATACCCTGGCTCATAAACTTCTCCCTGAGTTCCAGCATTGCGGCGATCTGCTTCTTGCCCATCGCCTTGCGGAGTTTGTCGGCTTCGCCCTTGGTGAAGTTCGCCAGTTTGCGCGAGAGAAGCATCACCTGCTCCTGATAGACGGTCACGCCGTAGGTTTCGGAGAGGTATTCCTCCATTTCGGGAAGGTCATATTCAATCTTCTGCTGTCCCTGCTTGCGGGCCACGAAATCGGGGATGTAATCCATCGGGCCGGGCCGGTAGAGGGCGTTCATAGCGATGAGGTCCTCAAAACGTTCGGGATGGAGCCTGCGCAGCCACTCGCGCATACCGGGTGACTCGAACTGGAAGATGGAGGTGGTGTCTCCGCGGCCGTAAAGTTCAAAAGTGGCCTTGTCAGCGATATCAATGGCTTCAATATCGATGTCAACGCCATGCCGCGCCTTGATATACTCCAGGCAACGGTGGATGATGGACAGGGTGTTCAAGCCGAGGAAGTCCATCTTGAGCATACCGACCGCCTCGATATAGTGGCCGTCGAACTGCGATGTCCACAGGTCCTGTCCCGTCTCTTTATCCTTGGACAGGCAGATGGGAATGTAATCGGTCAAGTTGCCCGGGCCGATAATCGTGGCGCAGGCGTGCATGCTCACGTTGCGGATGCAACCTTCGATTTTCTGTGCGTAACGCAGCACTTCCTTGTTGAGTTTCGATCCTTTTTCCAGTTCCTCTTTCAATTCGGGAACCAGGCGGAAACAACGCTCCAGCGTAATCTTGTCGCCGGTATAGACCACCTCTTCCTTTCCCTTCTGGAACCATTTCTTCACTACCCGTTTTTCCCCGGGACGGTCCGGATTCTCCTCTTCCACCTCTTTCTCAAATGCTTTGAAACCCGGCTTGGGCTGATCCAGTTTGGGGTTGAAGGGATATTCCTTTTCAACCATTTCGGACAGACGTTCCGGAATCATTTTGGACAGCCGCGTGGACTCGTCGATGCTCACGCGGGAAACGCGGGCAATATCCTTGATCGCCCCCTTGGCCAGCATTTTTCCAAAGGTAATCACACGGGAAACGTGGTCCGCACCGTATTTTTTCTCCACATACTCGTGGGCCGCCAGCAGGTTCTCGAAATCCACGTCGATATCCGGCATGCTGATACGGTCCGGATTGAGGAAACGCTCGAACAGGAGGTCGTACTTGATGGGATCGAGGTTGGTAATCCACAGGCAATAGGCCACCACGCTGCCCGCGGCGCTGCCACGCCCCGGGCCGACCATCCAACCCGCCTTGCGGGAGGCGGCGATATAGTCCTGGACAATCAGGAAGTAGTCCGGGAAACCCATGCGGGAGATGGTCTTCAGTTCGAACTGGATGCGTTCCTCCTGCTCCTCGGTGAGCGTGTCTCCGTAACGGATGTGCGCCCCCCTGTAAGTCAGATAGCAGAGATAGGCCACGCTCCGGCAGAAGTCATCGCCCCGGTAGTTCTTCTCCTTGATCGCCCCCGTACTCTTGTCCTTGACGATGGTGTAACGCCCCTCGTCGATAATCCCCTGATAGGTCTGCAGGTGCTTGTCAATCTCGGCGAGAAAATCCTCGGGCAGGTCAAATTTCGGAAGAACATGGCCGCGGTCGATGCTGTAATCCTCCACCTTGCGCATCACCTCCAGGGTGTTTTCGATCACCTCGGGGTGGTCCGGGAAGAGGGCGCGCATTTCCTCCTCGCTCTTGAGGTATTCCTGCTGGGTGTAGCGGAGGCGGTCGGGCTCGTCCAGGTATTTGTTGGTGGTCAGGCAGATCAGCCGGTCGTGCACCGGGCCGTCCTCCTTGCGGATGAAGTGGACGTCGTTGGTGGCCACCACCTTGATGCCATATTCCTTCGCCAGATCAAAAATGCCTTTGTTGGCAATGAGCTGGTTTTCATACACATCCACCGGCGCCCCTTCCACCTCGGTCTTGTGCAGCTGCACCTCGAGGTAGTAATCGTCGCCGAATACCTTTTTATGCCACTCGATGGCTTCACGCGCGCCGTCCCAGTCTCCATTGATAATATGCCGGGGCACGTCGCCCTGGATACAGGCGGAGCAGCAGATGAGATCCTCGTGATAACGCTCCAGCACGGTGCGCGACACCCGGGGCCTATGATAAAAACCCTCGATGAAACCCGTCGATACGATCTTCAGCAGGTTTTTGTAGCCGTTGTAGTTCTTGGCCAGCAAAATCAGATGCCAGTAGCCGCCGTGTTCCTTGTCCTTGAGGCTCAAGTCGTCCCATTTGGAGACATAGACCTCGCAGCCGATGATCGGTCGGACAATGCGTTTCTTGTTTTCGTCCAGGTTGCTCTTGTCGTTCGCCCAGGTGATAAAATCCTTCGCGCCATAGAGGTTGCCATGGTCGGTAATGGCCAGGGCGGGCATTCCCAACTCGCGCGCCCGCGCAAACAACTTTTTGATGTCGCTCAGGCCGTCGAGAATGGAATACTGGGTATGGACGTGAAGGTGGACAAAAGACATAGGACTAGAAAATCAGGCAGGTTATGATGGGATAGTGATCGGAGACGGGGTGCGGCTCGCCGGCCTCGTCTGGATAGGTTTTGGTCAGCGTCTTGAACATCGGGCAGGCGGAAAAGCCCTTGTAGAAGATATAATCGATGATTTCCGACTGTTTGCCCCAGCCGTGGGAACTGATATGGTCGTCGGTGCGGTCCGCGCTCGTCCGGGCGTCCTGCAAACCGCTTCCGTCAAGCCCCTTCATCGCAGGATTGTCAGGACGGAGGTTAAAGTCCCCGGTCAGGACGACGGGAAGATTTTTCGTGTTCATCGCGGCGATTTTCTCGCAGATGAGCTTCAGGCCCATTTCTTTGGCCTTCGAACCCTTATGGTCGAGATGGGTGTTGAAAAAGTAGAATTTCTTTCCGCTCTTTTTGCTCTTGAACAGACCCCAGGTACAGGTACGGGGATACTTGGCATCCCAACCCTTGACCGGTTTTTTCTGCTGGTTCTCATTGAGCCAGAAATAGCCCCATTTGACCAGGCTGAGGTTCTTTTTGCACCACATGATGCCGGTCATTTCTCCTTTTCGTTTCCCGTCGTCGCGGCCCGCCCCCTTGAAGCCGTAGTCGCGGCATTCATCCTGGAGGGCGAGGAGTTGGTAGGCGGTCAGTTCCTGCAGGCCGATGATATCCGGATGCACATCCTCGATCATTCCGGTCGCACATTTCCAGCGGTATTCCCAGGAGTTGGTTCCGTCCTTGTGCTTTCCCACATCCGTGCGGATGTTGAAGGACATGACATTCAGGCCGTCGTATTTTTCTTGGGCCGAAGCAGGTGTAAAACCCAGCGTGGCAAGCATCGCTGCCATAAAAAGCAAGACTGTTTTTCTCATGATAAAAAAATGTCCGGTACTGTTCGGACGACGGACAAAGTTAGCAAGAATGCTCGGTTTTTGAAACAGTTTTTTGCCGTTTTTTTGTAGATTTGCAGAAATATTTTTCAACCCCCTGAATATCACTGCACGATGGAGGAAAAAAGTACATTCGCCTCGCTCGGCCGCGTCGGAGCCATCCGCAAATTGCACGAAGAAAGTCCCTTCAAGACCGTGGGCGGAGAAGGCGTATCCTGCGAAAACGGCCGGATGGAAAGCGTCTGCCGCCTGATGACCGAAGGCATCGATTTTGACTTGAGTTATTTCCCGCTCACCCACCTGGGCTACAAAGCCGTGGTCTGCGTAACGGCGCAGCTCTACGCCCGTTTCGCCATGCCCGTTTCCCTGCGATTTCATCTCGGTGTATCTGCCAAACTGGATTTTGAACGCATCCGGGATTTCTGGAAAGGCGCGTGTGCGGCGGCGAAGGATTATGGCTACAAGAATGCCTCCATCGACCTTTCCGCCAGCGTCAACGGCCTGGCGATAGCCGCGAGCGCGACCGGCTTCGTCTCCGAACTGAACGCCAAACGCCGTCCCGCGCCCAAAAGCCGCGATCTGATCTGCCTCTCCGGCAACCTGGGAGGCGCCTTCATGGGGCTGAAAGTGCTGGAACGGGAAAAGCAGCGGATGCAAGCTTCGGCAGCGGGGACGGCAGCGGACGCTCAGGCGGGCGCTTCGGCGAGCGGCACGGCAAGCACTCAGGCGTATGGTGCCGGTAGCCAAGCAAGCGGCGGGCAGGCGATGCCCGGGCTCGAAAAATACAAACTGCTGGTCGGCGACTATCTCAAACCGGTGCTGGACACGGATATCCCCCGGCTCTTTGCCGACAGCGGCTTCTATCCCAGCCAAGGCGTCTGCGTAGACAAAGGTCTTTCCGATGCTGTCAAACGCCTCGGAGAAATGACCGGCCTGGGCGCCAAAATCTATGTAGACCGCATCCCCTTCGGCGGCGGTCTCTTCGACGCAGCCAAGGAAATGGACATTGACGCCGTCTCCACGGCCCTCAACGGCGGAGAAGACCACCGCGTCCTGTTCACGCTGCCTCTCCAGCAGTTTGAGAAATTCCGCCACGACTTCCAGACCTGGCAAGTCATCGGCCATCTCGCCCTTCCCGAAGCCGGGACCGCCCTCGTCATGCCCGACGGTGTGGAACTCCCCCTGCGGGCCCAAGGATGGAAAGAGGAGGACGCGCAGTGAGAAGGTGGGCGGGCTGCGATGGCTGGTGCGCAAGCGCCGGCCGGTCGGCGGGCAGTGAGGCGCTGGTTCGGCGCCTGGCCCGAACGATATTGATCGGATGCGCCCTGCTGATGCTTTTCGCGTGCTCCGCCCCCACACCCATGTGCGTACGCACTTCCATTTATGAATATTCGGAAGAAGTACTCCTCAACGAAAACCCCAGTTTTCTCGACACCTACCAGTACTCCCTCTCCCTGGAATATCCGGACAGCATCATCACCTCGGACGGAGTCCAGCGACAGGCACTCTGCGAGACCGTCCGTAGGGAACTTTTGGAGGCCATTTTCGGCACGGAAGATGTCCATGCCGCACTCTCCGGCGAATGGAACGACCTGATCCGTTCCGGCAAAAACGCCCCGGGAGCCGATGTCCGCTCCGGCGACGACGACTTCGTGCGCTGCGCCAAAATCCTGCAGGAAAAACGACTGCGCGAAGCCCGCTCCAAGTGGCAGCAGGCACGCGACACCCTCACCGGTGACATCCGCTTCCTTTCCGTCCGCGTCTGCTATATTTCCGGCACCCACAACGACATCCTCTCCTGCCACTACTATATCAAGGAAGACGAATTCGGCAGCCGGCAAACCTGTTACGAGCGCGGCATCAACTACGCCCCCGACGGCCGCCATCTCTTCGAAGCCGACCTTTTCAAAGAAGGTTGGGAAGAGTCCCTCACGGAACTCCTCTCCGAGAGTTTCTCAAGCGGTTTCAAAACCCGCGACCTCACCCCCTTCGGCCCCGTCCGTCCCAACGGCAACTTCAAATTCAACTCCGGCGGCATCATCTGGATGTATGATGCCGGCGAAATCGCTCCCGCAAAAGACGGCATCCTCCGCGTCTCTCTTCCCTGGTCTTCTCTACAGCCGTTGATGCGGGAATAAGGGCGTCAATCAAGCATACACGAGCGAAAAATTCAGGCCGACAGCTTCGCTGATTTGAATGAATGCAGAAAGTTGCATATCGGTCTGTCCGCGTTCAATCAAAGAAATACAGGTACGTTTCTTTCCGATACGGTCAGCCAACTGTTGTTGCGTCATACCGGATGCCTTACGGGCATCACGAAGGCATTCCGCCATATACCACGCTTTTGCTTTGGCATCAAATTCATCCCGCTCCCTAATGCCAATCTTTCCGTATCGTGCATCAAGATCCTCATTGACAGTTCCCAATGCAGCTAATTTTTTAGAGTCCAACACTGTTCTCATATTCATTCAATTATTCCTCTTTTGGCGAAGCTGATAATCTTTCTAAAATCTATGATATAATCCCCGGAAAAATCAAAAAGTCAAAAAAGATTTTCCATTTTTTGACCTTTTTGTGACAGTTTTGTGAAATTGTAATTTTTATGGCCTAAAAGCCGAGCGAAGTGTGCGATAGTTGCGGCGTGCTAGATGCTCCGAGCGTAGTGGGAAAAACGGGGGCGGGAGGGGATGCGCAGTGAGCGGGCCGCGAAGCGGATGCCGCATTTGCTCGAAGCGACCGAGGGGGAGCAAGTTATGCGGCAAGCGAACGGGTTGGCCCCGGATTTTCCCTTCGAGCGAGGAGCGCCAGCATGCCGCCACCAGCACACCTGCGCGCACAAAATGACGCCAAAAACAGCGTAGCGCAATGCTCCAGCACCGGGTCGGGCAAAAAAATGGGGCAAATCTCGGCCGATGAGATGCTCCAGCACCTGATTGGACAAATGTGCACGTGCACTCGTGACCGACCGGGTTCCGAAGTATTTGGCGAGGAGCAAAAATGCGGGAAAACGTAGCCAGCGAAGTTCCGGGGAGATATCAAGCGAATGGAGCACAACCGCAAAGCACTTGCGCAGGCGAGGAGGCAACGCCGCCGGCAGGAACGAATGCCGCCGGCTAAAGCAAAGGCGCTGCGCCGAGGTCGAAGGAGCGGCTCGCTTCGCGCCTAGCTTTTGCTCTTCTGTGAGCGAAGCCGCATTGAAAGCGGAGCGGCAGGGAGGCGTTTGGCCGATCATTTGTCCGAAGGGACCGCGAAGCGTCTGGAGGACAAATGCCTCCCTGCCGGCCGCGAACTTGCGGACGAGAGGCATAGCCGGCCGCGAACTTGCGGACGAGGAGAGGCATAGCAGGCCGCAAAAGCGGCAAGCGAACGAAAATAGGTGGAAGATAACTATCTGTAAATCAATCAATAAAACAAAATCGCCCGCTTTAATTTTAGCAGGCGATTTTGCATATTTGGCTGTGTTTCAAGCAGTTGTGCGGCACTCAATTACGCTACACACATTGACCAGCCGGGCGCTACTCCTCGCTCTCGCTCTCCTGGTACGCCTTGAGCAGTTTCTCCTGCACGTCGGCGGGCACCGGCTGATACTCGGCGAACTCCATCGTAAAGGTGGCGGCGCCGGAGGTCAGGGAACTGAGCGTGGTGGAATACTTGTAGAGTTCGGCGAGCGGAACGCGGGCTTTCAGAGTAGAGAAGCCGCGGTCCGAACCCATGCCTTCGATGAGGGCGCGACGGTTCTGCAGGTCTGACATACAGGCACCCATATAGTCGGCGGGCGTGATGACCTCGAGGTTGTAAATCGGCTCCATAATCTTCGGACCGGCATTGCGGAACGCTTCCTTGAACGCGTTGCGGGCCGCCAGCACGAAGGAGATTTCATTGGAGTCCACGGGGTGCATCTTACCATCATAGACATACACGCGGATGTCGCGCGCGAGGGAACCGGTGAGCGGGCCCTCATTCATCTTGTCCATGATACCCTTGAGGATAGCCGGCATGAAACGCGCATCGATGGCGCCGCCTACCACGCAGTTGTAGAACTCGAGCTTGCCGCCCCAGTCCAGATCGAAGGACTCGCTCGTCTTGACGTTGAGCACCATATCCTTGCCGCCGATCTTGAAGTTGCGGGGAGCATCCACACCCTCCTCGTAGGGGCAGATCAGCAGATGCACCTCACCGAACTGGCCGGCGCCACCGGACTGTTTCTTGTGACGGTAATCCGCCGCAGCCACCTTCGTGATGGTCTCACGGTAGGAAATCCTCGGCGCGAAGGTCTCCATCTCGATCTTGTTCTCATTTTTCAGACGCCATTTGACGATATTGACGTGCTGCTCGCCCTGCGCCTTCAGGATCGTCTGCTTCATCTCCTTGTGGTACTCCACGATGATGGTGGGATCCTCGGCGGAGATACGCATCAGCGCCTCGTTCATCTTCTCATCATCCTTCTGCTCGGCGGCCTTGATGGCGCAACGATACTTCGAAGCAGGGAAGACAATGTGCTTGTAGGACTTGTCAAAACCGGGAGCCGCGAGGGTGTCGTCGGTCTTCGCGGCACGCAGTTTCACGGTGCAGCCGATATCGCCCGCCTGCATTTCCGTAATGGGCTCCTTCTTCTTGCCGGCCACGGCATAGAAAGCGGTGATACGCTCCTTTTCTCCGTTCTCCGGATTCTCCAGGTCCTGACCCACGGTCAGTTTGCCGCTCATCACGCGGAAATACGCGACTTCGCCCAGGTGCTGTTCGACCGCCGTACGATAAATAAAGAGGGAGGTCGGGCCGTTCACGCTGCACTCTACGAGCGAGCCGTCGGACGCCTCCGCCTTGGTCTCGGAAGGAGCGGGAGCCACCTTGATGGTGAATTCCATCAAACGTTTCACGCCGATATTCTTCTTGCCGGAGAGGCAGAAAATCGGGAGCACTTCACCGGAACGGATACCGATGCCCAGGCCCTTGCGAATCTCATCTTCGGAAAGTTCACCGGAATCGAAGAACTTCTCCATCAGGGTGTCGTCGTACTCGGCCGCACGCTCGATCAGTTCCTGGCGGAGTTCCTCGGCCTGACCCTGCAGGTTGGCGGGGATTTCGAGGTCTTCCCGCTTGCCCAAATCATCCACGAAGTGGTAATACTTCATTTTGAGGACATCCACGAAACCGTCGAAACCGGTGCCGGGATTGACGGGGAACTGGATGATGACGGGCTTCTTGCCGAAGGCTTCCTTCATCGAATCCAGCGTGCCTTCCCAATTGGCCTTCTCGCCGTCCAACTGGTTCACGCCGCAGATCAGGGGCAATTTATACTTCTCGGCATAGCGCTGGAAAATCTGCGTCCCGACCTCAACGCCCTGCTGGGCATTCACCAGCAGAATGCCGGTCTCGCAAACCTTGAACGCGGAGATGGCACCGCCCACGAAATCGTCGGCACCCGGAGTGTCGATGATATTGAACTTGGTGTCCATAAACTCCGTATAGAGCGGCGTCGAGAAGATGGAACGCTGGTTAATCTGCTCGATTTCGCTGTTGTCGGATACGGTGTTCTTGCCTTCGACGGTGCCTTTGCGGTCAATGACCTTACCCTCGAAGAGCATAGCCTCACTCAACGTGGTCTTACCGGAGCGGGTGCTGCCGATAAGGACCACGTTGCGGATGTTTTGGGTGGAATAAGTTTTCATCGTATTAATTATTATGTGTTATTCGAAAGTCTAACGGGGAAGGCTGTGGCGGCCCTGTTTTTTCAGCCAGCCGATCAGCAGTTGCGGACGGTCGGTCTGAATCATCGACACGCCGCTTTTCAGATAGAAGCCATACACCTCGCCCGGGTCTTTGGCCTGATAGGCCGCATCATCGTCGTGGCCGTCACCCCCGCAGAGGCTGGACCAAAGAGTGTTCACCCAGACCTTGGAACCCTGGTCTACAATCTTTTTACAATCGGCCGCGAAGACCTCCTCGCTGTCGCCGGCTCCCCAGCAGAGTTCATAAGCCACGGGCACCGTGCCGCTGTCCAGATAGGACTGCAGCAGGGCGTTGCCGCCGGTGGAAACAATCGGCATATACAGGACATTGTGCGCGTAACGCGCCTCATTCTCGGCGACCACCTCGATAGGGCGGGTACCTTTGATAAGAATCTGGTCCGTCACGCCGAGTTCTTCGGCAATGGCCATTACCTGGTCGTAGTAGTCATAGCCCTTGTCTATGTTCACGCAAATGCGGTCCTTCGTGCACGCGAGCGCCTCTTTCAGCGTAGGCATGCGCAGGGTATCGATGGTCGCGGCCTGATGCGCCCGCTTGAGGCTCAGGGACTTGATCTCTTCCAGCGTCAGGTCGCACACTTTCGCGCTCTTTCCCTCAAGGCCGTTCTTGCGGCAATAGCGATTAAAGTTGGTGGTGCGCTTGACATCCTTGTCGTGGCAGAGCACCAGAACGGAGTCCGCGGTCATATGGACATCGATTTCCACGATGTCGGCCCCCATCGCGATGACGCTCTCGATGGCCGGAAGGGAGTTCTCGGGCCAGTTGCGCCAGTCCCCGCGATGGCACGCGACGACCACATAGTTCGACTGAGGATCCTTGATCTGGGCGGCAATCGCCTCCGCACGGCTGGAATACTTGGGAGCTGAGGAACAGGCGGCCAAAACCAGCAGCACCGAAGTAAATAAAATAAATCTTCTCATGGAATGACAGGTTCGTTTTAGCGTAAACCTTGCGAATATACATTAAATAAATGGGATTTCAAAACGATTTTCCACTGAATATTCTTATCTTTGCAGGGTATATGGCACTTTTATTGGTATTTCTGCTGGGCGCGATGGGCATCTCCTTCCTTTGCTCCATCCTTGAATCCACGCTGATGAGTACGCCCATCTCCTTTATCACCCTCCGCGAAGAAGAGGGCTACAAGCCCGCGAGTCTGATGAAGGAGTACAAGCAGGACTCCTCACGCCCCCTGGCCGCCATCCTCTCCCTCAACACCATCGCCAACACCATCGGCGCCGCCGGCGTCGGCCGCCAGGCCACCCTCGTCTTCGGCAGCCAGTGGTTCGGCCTGGTGAGCATCATTATCACCGTCCTGATCCTCGTCTTTTCCGAAATCATCCCCAAGACCATCGGCACCAACCATTGGAAAACCCTGATGGGGCCCGCCGCCATCGTCATCAAAGGCCTCATTTTCTGCCTTTGGCCCATCGTATGGTGCGTAGAGGCCCTCCAGAACTGGATTACGCCCAAGGAACAGGACGCCACCACCATTTCCCGCGAGGAAGTGGGCGCAATGGCCGACGTCGCCGAAGAATCCGGACAGCTCGACGAGGATGAGAACGAAATCATCCAGAACGTCATCAACATCGACGAAATCACGGCCGCCGAAGCGATGACCCCCCGCGTGGTCGCCGCCATCGCCCCCGAGTCGATGACCGTCAAGGCCTTCTACAAAGACCGCCGCTACTACCACCACAGCCGCATTCCCGTCTATAAGGACAACGACGAATACATCACGGGCTACATTCTCCGAATGGACGCCCTCCAGCTGATGGCCGAGGACAAATACGACAAGACCCTGGGCGACATCAAACGCCCCATTGAAAGTTTTCCGGAAGACACGCCCTTCGGCCAGATCTGGGACACGATGTCAGAGAAGAACGAACAGATCGCCGTCATCATCAACGAGTATGGTTCCTTCCAGGGCATCGTCACGATGGAAGACGTCATCGAGACCATTCTCGGCGATGAAATCGTGGATGAGCGCGACGCCGTCGTGGATATGCAGCAGCTCGCCCGCGACAAGTGGAAGAAACAGGCGGGGCGAAAGTAGCGCAGTTTTTTTTGCAAATCCCAAAACTTTCGTATCTTTGCAATCCCTTTCGGGTTTTTGGTATTCCCCACTGGTGAGATGGGTGAGTGGCTGAAACCAGCAGTTTGCTAAACTGCCGAACGGGTAACCGTTCCGGGGGTTCGAATCCCCCTCTCACCGCAAGAAGGTAGCAAAAAAACGCGTCAAGTTTACTTGAACGCGTTTTTTGATGGCTTATTGCAAAGCCCGCTGCAGGCGGGCGGGGATGTCGGAGCGAAGCGACGAAATCCCAGGTGAGAACGCTTTTCTAATCGCTAATCGTACCCCTTGTTCTGCTCCAGTTTCTTGTTGACCGCGAGCACATCGGCGGGAATCGGGAACACCGTGGTATAGCCGTTCTCCTCTCCGGGAAGCACCGGGCGGAACGAACGCGCCTGCGTAAACTTGCCGAAACGGACGAGATCCGTCCGCCGGCAGCCTTCCCAGCACAGCTCGATCAGGCGCTCCTTCAGGATGTCGTCCAGCGTCGCCTCGCGGGTCAGCAGGGGCGCTTCCGAACGCGCCCGCACGACATTGATCAGCGCCGTCCCGTTCTGTCCGAGCCGGATCATCGCCTCCGCACGCATCAGCAGGATGTCGGCATAACGAAGCAGGACGATATCGTTGTTGACCAATTTGCCGTCGGCGCGGCTGTTGGGATCGGTCGCATATTTTTTCATCCGGGCGCCGGCCACCTTCTCGGTAGGGAAGCCCGTCACGTCGAGTTCGATTGCCTCCGGCACATATTCGAGTTCCACCCCGTCCACGACAACGGGATTTCCATCGCGGTCCAGCGCCTTTCCGCCCCAGTAATTCATCGCGAAACGGGGATCCTCGGCCGCCGTGCCGTAGCCGTTGGCGGTCAGCACCTCAAGCGTCGCACTGGAGCCGTTCTCCCCGGACATCCCGAGCGCGGCGGCATGGTCGTAGTGCAGGGAACGGAAGAGATGCTGGAACTGAGCCGGATACAACTGCGGATTGAGGGGGATCACGAAGATGTTTTCCGAGGAATTCTCGTTATTCACGGCAAAGTTCTCCGGGAGCGTTTTCGTCAATTCAAATCCGAATTCGTGGCTGACGGCGGAGATGGAATCGCAATAATCCATCGCCAGTTGGTAGGTCTCCGGGTGAAGGACCCGTACCCCGTCCGTCCAGTCGTCATCCAGATACACGTCGGCATTCAGATAGAGCCGGGCGAGGAGGGCGAAAGCCACGGGACGGGTCATCCGGCCATACCAGAGACCGGGGTAATTGCTCCGCTGGAGAGCAAGGTCCTCCCGCACGGCTTCCATTTCGTTGCGGACAAATTGATAGACTTCGCTCCGCTCCGACTGCTTCACCGCGGAAAGGGGCGTACTTTCATCCGTCACGATGGGCACCCGCGCGAACAAATCCAGCAGATGCATGTACATATAGGCACGGATGAAACGGATTTCCGCCTTGTAGAGAACATATTCCTTCTCCGTCAGCAAAGTGGAATAACGGTCCAGACGGGCGAGCGCCTGATTGCTTTTGACCACCATCCGGTACAGATAACTCCAGGCGTTCTTGATCGGAGCCTCCCCCGACTCCCATTCGTGCAGGTAAAGGCGTATCCACAGCCCGCCGTCGTACCAGTCGGCACCGCGAATGGGAATGATAGCCTCATCCGTCGTGAAGGTATTCAAATCGTAGAGGCCGCGGGTCGTTCCCATCAGCCCCTCCCCTTGCTGGTCCGAGCCGAAATGGGCATACAGGTCGCCCAGCGTGGCAAGGTAGAGCGCCTTCGCACTGGTAATGATTTTCGTTTCTTCCAGCTGGTCCTTCGGATGTTCTTCCAACAGGTTACAGGAGAGCGCCAGACTGGCCGGCAGCAAAAGGAATATCCACTTCGTTTTCATCGTCAGAACTGTATGCTTAAACTGAAAGACCAGGTACGGTACACCGGGAAGGAAATCTTGTCGTCCAGGCCGAACGTGCTGTTCACGACCGAGGAGTTGATCATCGGCGTGAGGCCGGAATAGCCCGTGATGGTCGCGACATTGTTGACGCTCGCGCTCAGGCGCAGACGGCGGATAAACGCCACCTTCTCCATCGGGATGTTATAGCCGAGGGTGATGTAGTCGATGTTGACATAATCTCCTTTTTCGAGCCAGTAGTCCGTTACGAGATTGTCGCAGATTTTCTGGGCAGGCGCCTTGGAGAGCACGTTATAATAAGGAAGCGACTCCACGTTCATATACGTCAGGGCCGTTCCGTTGTAGATTTTATGGCCGAACGCGCCGTTGATCTGCACGGAAAGATCGAAATTCTTGTAGCGCAGGCTGATGTTGGATCCCAGCAGGGCTTTGGGCATCGCCTGTCCGGCAATGTAGCGGTCGGAACCGTCATCAATGACGCCGTCCCCGTTCAGGTCGGCAATCTCATAATGGGCATTGCCTTCGGCATCCCGTACCAGACCCGTGCAGTGGGGCAGATAGAACACGCCCAGCGGCTGGCCCACGATCTGGTACACCACGTCGTTGTGCCCGCCGTGGAAACCGGCGCCGTTCATCGCATTGATACCGGCGATATCCGGAGCCGTGAGGTACTCGCCCTGATACCAACCGCTCAGGGAAATGAGTTTGTTCTGCTGGAAAGTCAGGTTGACTCCGATGTTAAGCTCCCAGTCCTTCGTCTTGAGCGGCACGGCGCCCAGGCCGATTTCCAGACCGGAGTTGGACATTTTGCCCAGGTTCGCCATCAGACGGTTGTAGGCGAACGGCGGCACGCTGACCTCATATTCGTAGAGCATGTCGTTCGTCAGGGAATAATAATACTCGATGCTGAAGAAAAGCCTGTTCTTCAGGAATGAGGTCTCCAGACCCGCGTTGACGGAAGAACGGACTTCCCAGCGAAGGTCGGGATTGGCGTTTCGCAGCAAGCCGAAAGAAACGGCCGAAGCACCGGCGTAGGAAACAACCTGGACGGGAGAAAGCAGCGAACGGGAGTAATAAGCACCCAGCGCGCCCTGGTTACCGGACTGGCCGTAGCCGACATTCAGGCGAAGCAGAGACAGCCAGGACACGTCCTTGAGAAACGCTTCCTGCGAAGCCGTCCACGAACCCGAGACCGAAGGGAAGAACCCCCAGCGATGGTTGGCACCGAAGAGCGACGAGGCGTCGGCGCTCAGACCGGCGGAAATACTGTAGCGGGATGCGATGTCCCAGTGGGCGCCCAGACGAAGGGACAACTGACCGGCATCCTGTTCCCAGGAGGACGTCCCCTCCCAGGGCCGGACCGCGCCCGCTTGAATGGCGGAGTAACCCAGTTCATTGGAGTCAAATCCGGTCGTCGTCACCCGGGAACCGTCCAGAAAAGCCTTCTGTGCCTCCGCCGTGGCGCTGATTTTCAGGCCGTGTATGCCGAACTGCCGGTGATACTCCACCGACAGGTTGCCCAGCAAATCCCGGCTGCGGACACGGCCACGGTAGGCCTCACCGCCGGAGTAGGTATAGGTGGGGAAGAAATGCGACTCATCGCCCGTCGAATAGGAATAGGACCCAAACGCCTTTATGGTCAGCCATTTACACGGAAAGAACTGCGCCAGTAAATGGACATTGAAATGGGCCGTCGAATTGTTGTTGGACTTGTCCAGCAAGGCGGAAGGATTGGAAATCTGGCTGGAAGAAGGCAGGCCGGGATAGTCGCCGTTCACCTTACCGGAGGGCACGGTGGGATTGAAAGCGGAAGCGGAGTAGAAGAGTTGCTGAAGGTCGTGGAACTCCGCATTGTTCTGCAGGGAACCGTACATCCCCAGGTCAAACTTCGCAATTCCGTTAAAGGCGCTTTGGGAAAGGTCCACCTTCGCCGTATAGTTCTGGTAGCGGTTGGTCCGGAGCACCGAGCCGCGGTCCATCACACCCAGGGATGCGCGGTAGTTGCTGCCCGAAACGCCGCCGCCGAAAGCCAGGTGGTGCTTCTGCACCCAGCCTGTCCGCAGCGGGACCCTCGTCCAGTCCGTATTGGCACCGCCGTCGTGCCACGCATAGCCGTGCGCGTTGTTCCAGTTGCGGAACTCCTGCGCGGAGAGCATCTGCAGCGTCTTGCCTACCGTCTCCGCGGCACCCGTTCCGTCATAACTGATCCGGAAATCGCCGCCCTGCCCTTTGCGCGTCGTCACGACGATAACGCCGGAGGCGCCCCGGGAGCCGTACTGCGCCGTCTCGGAAGCATCCTTGAGCACGGTAAAGCTCTCGATATCACCCGGATATAGCATCACGAGGGTAGAAAGCTCGGAAATCACGCCGTCGATGACCACCAAAGGGTCGTTGCCGCCCGTCAGGGAGGTCGTACCACGCACACGCACGGCGGAAAGCATCGCGCCTTTTTCAGGCCCGCTGACAACGGCCACACCGGCCGCCTGTCCACTCAGGGCCTCGAGACCGTCCGTCACCAGACCTTTGTTCATCTGTTCGCGCGTCACCGTGTGGGCACGCCGGGTAAGGCTGTCGGCAGGCGGATCCACTTCGTCCTGGGCGTGCAGGAACAAGGGGAATAGCGAAGCCAGAGGAAGCAGGAGCAGGCAACTTCGTTTTCTCATAGGTACGGTATTTCCCGTAAAGATAAGAAAAACTTTTTACGCCTGACGAACAAATGCGAGGGTGGCGGCGGAAATCCGTACGCCGGAAGATAAAATTTTTCGCAGCGCCTGATGGCAGGCGGCAAGGGTGGAACCGCTGGTGAACACATCGTCCACGAGCAGCAGATGGCGGGGAGAAAGTGCGCCGGGGGAGCGGAATCCGAGCGCCGCGAGTGCACCCTCATTAACCCCGAACGCCCCGGATACATTGCGCCGCTTCTCCTCCCCCGAAAGAGCGGTCTGGCTATGGGTGGAACGGATCCGGCGCAGGAGATGGTCACAGACCCGCGGGGAGGCCGCACCGGGTTTCCCCGCGGCACCGGCATCCGCATTCCGGCATTCCCCCATCACGCGGGCGATTTCGCGGGCAATCACCCCCGCCTGGTTGTAGCCTCGGGAAAAACGGCGGCGGGCATGCAGCGGGACGGGAACAATCAGGTCCACGTCCGCAAAGAGCGGACTTTTTGAAAGCGCCGCGCCCAGCCGTGCGGCGAAATGGCGGCCCAGCCTCAGTCGACCGTCATACTTGAGGGCCTGGGGAATGCGGCTGTAGCCGGCCTGCTCATCGTAAAAAAAGAGGGCGGCGGCATACTCGTAGGGCGAAGGCTGCGGTGAAGGAGGAATGCGCCCGTCCTGCAGCGCATCCATGGCGGCAATCGCCGCATTGTAGCGTTCCGCCATCGGATTCTCCTCCAAGAGAGCATAGCGCGTCAGCGGGAAATCCGCCTCGCAGTGCAGGCAGAGATACTGCTCGTTCAGGGACAAGGGCGTGTCACATACAACACAGCGCCCCGGCAGAAAAAAATCTGTCAGGGCGCGTGCGTAAAGTTGCAGCCACGCGGCCATGTTCCTAAAAATGAAAAGGCCTTAGCAGTGGTAACCGCCGTCGCAGCGAAGAACCTGCGCCGTAATGAAGGAACTGAGGTCGCTGGCCAGGAAAAGCGCGGCATTCGCCACTTCCTCCACGGTGCCGCCACGCTGCAGGGGCGTATCTTCCACCCATTCCTTGCGCACCGCTTCGGGCAGTTTGGCCGTCATGTCGGAAATGATATACCCCGGCGCGACACAGTTGGCACGGATCCCGCGTCCGCCCAGCTCCTTGGCCACGGACTTCGCCAGGCCGATCAGGGCCGCCTTCGAAGCGGAATAGTTGGCCTGCCCCGCATTGCCTCCGATGCCCACGATGGAAGAAATGTTGATGATACTTCCACTGCGCTGACGGGTCATTACCGGCGCCACGAAATGGATATAATTGAAGGCCGATTTCAGATTGATGCGAAGGACCTCGTCCCACTGGCTCTCGTTCATCCGGAAGACGAGCGCATCCCGGGTAATTCCCGCGTTGTTGACCAGCACGTCGATTCTTCCGAATTCCTTCACAATCTCGGCGACCACCTCCTTGGTCTTCGCAAAATCGGAGGCGTCGGCCGCGTAGGACTTGCAGCGCACCCCGAGTGCGCGAAGTTCCTCCTCGGTCTGAAGGGCCAGGTCTCCCCTTTCTATATAGGTAAAGGCAACGTCCGCCCCTTCCTGGGCGAAACGAAGCGCCACCGCTTTTCCGATGCCTCTGGTGCCGCCCGTGATGACGGCCACTTTTCCACTTAACAATCCCATTATTTTAAATAGTCTGTCATCCATTTTTTCGGCGTCAGTCCGGTCTCCCGCACAAAGGCCCTGTAAAAGGATGTGTTGTTGCTGTATCCACAAAGTTCCGCCAGATCCTTGGCCAGGATTTCCTCCTTCTTTTCGTGCATCGTGCGCATTTGTGAGAGCGCATACTGAATGCGAAGGTGGTTGACAAAATCCGAAAAAGTCTTTCCATAGGTCAGATGGATGGCGTTGGACAGATAGGTCCGGTTCGTATTGATTTTCTCCGCCAGCATGACAAGCGTCAGGTCCGGGTCGAGAAACACCTTTCCGGCTATCGCCGTACTCAGACTCTCCAGGCAACGTTCATAGGCACCTTCCGCCGACATCGGAGACGGGGACGACTTGCGCTCCAGTTCGTCATACTCCGCAAGCCTGCGCTGCAGGTTGGCCGCCGTGAAACGAAGGCCGTAGATAACATACCCAGCCGCAAAGATCAGGGCCGACAGCAGCACGATTATGAGCGCCGTCAGCAGGACCCACTTCGGATTGTGCGAGGCGGCAATCAGGATCAGGGCCATGGGGATGACGGCAATGCCGGCGATGGTCAGCTGCTTCAGGGAACGGACCGAGGTATTCTCCACCGTACTGCAATACTCGCTGAGCAGGCGGTGGTAGGAACGGATGGCGGTGTAGGACCAGAGCAGGACGGCGGCGGAATAGAAACCGATAAACACACGGCTGAAGAGATAGCCGTGCTCATAATCGAAAACGTAGAGGGATACGGTGCCGAAGACCGTAATGACAGCCGGCGCTGCAAAGATGAAAAAGTCCCTTAACTGGATGCCTCTGAGCGTGGTCAGACGCCGGATGGCCAGATAGTACAGGGGGATGACGGCCATCACGACCACATAGAAGGCGATGTCGTCCCAGTGAACGTTTTCCTGTCCCGGCCTCAGACCCTGGGAATAACAGACGATGACCACGCCGCCCGTCAGCAGGGCACCGGCGAGCAATCGCTGCGCGATGAGGGATTCTCCCCTTTTGAAGAGAATCATCAGTCCCCAGGCGATGGCGATGAAAGCCGGGATGAAGAAGAGAAACCAGAGCACGGTCATCGGCTACGGAAAACTAATAAGGTTTTCGAACGGACAAATTTAGCATTTTTTATCCGTTGAAACACAAAATGTGGAAAAAACTTTCTAACTTTGTAGTTCAAGAAAAACATAAAACCATGGAGAAAAAACATTTCACCCTTGAAGAAGATGGCGGCCTGATCATGGACGGCATCACCTCCGACATCCTTCACACCTACGAAAACATTCCTGCAGAGATTTTTACGGATGACGAAGCCGCTACCGAAGCGGTCGCCGATGTCATCGCCGACGCCATCAACGCCAAGAAAGACGGTCCCTTCCGTCTCGGTCTTTCCACCGGCAAGACCCCGCTTTCCCTCTACCGCGCCCTGGTCTCCCGCAACAAAGCGGGCAAGCTCTCCTTCGCGAACGTGGAAGTTTATTCCATCGATGAATACTATCCCATTGATCCCAAAGCGGCCCAGAGCCGCAACCGCCGCCTCAATGAGGAACTCCTCTGCCAGGTGGACATCAAGAAAGAAAACATCAAGCTCCCCGACGGCTCCGTCGACAAGAAAAACATCGCCGCCTGGTGCGCCGAATACGACAAAGCGGCCTGCGGCATCGACCTGCTCGTGATGGGCGTCGGTGAGAAAGGCCAGATCGGTTTCAACGAGGCCGGTACCTCCGACAAGAGCCGCACCCGTACCGTGCTGCTCCCTTACGCGTCCCGCAAACGCCAGTCCAAGAACTTCAACAACGACATCAAAGCCACGCCCGCCGCGGCCATCACCATCGGCATCGCCACGATGCTCTCCGCCAAGAAGATCGTCCTCATGGCCTGGGGTGAAGACAAGGCGCAGGCCGTCTACGATGTCGTGGAAGGCGCAGCGAGCGCCAATTGTCCCGCCTCCCTGCTGCAGCGCCACGAGAACATCAGCATCTATGTGGACGCCAACTCCGCCTCCCTGCTCACCCGCATCACCGCCCCCTGGCTCGTGGGTCCCTGCACCTGGAGCAAGAAGTTCGTGCGCAAGGCTGTCATCTGGCTCTGCCAGAAAGTGGGCAAGCCGATTCTGAAGCTCTCCCTGAAGGACTATCTCGAGAACTCCCTCGAAGAAGTGCTCGACCAGTTCGGTCCCTACGACAAAATCAACATCGACGTCTTCAACGACCTCCAGCACACCATCTCCGGCTGGCCCGGCGGCAAACCCAACGCCGACGACTCCACCCGTCCCGTGCCCTCCAATCCTTTCCCCAAACGCGTGATTATCTTCTCCCCGCACCCCGATGACGACGTCATCTCCATGGGCGGTACCTTCATCCGTCTGGTGGAACAGGGACACGACGTCCACGTCGCCTATGAGACCTCCGGCAACGTCGCCGTCCACGACGACGTGGTGTACCAGCACATCGACGCCGCCCGCGAACTGGGCTACGGCGACCGCCGCGAAGAAGTCCGCAAGATTATCGAGAGCAAACGCCCCGGCGAACCCGAGCCGAGAGCCCTGCTCGACCTCAAAGGCGCCATCCGCCGCAGCGAAGCCCGCGGCGCCGTGCGTTCCTTCGGTCTGAATGAAGACACCAACGCCCACTTCCTCAACCTGCCCTTCTATGAGACGGGCGGCATCAAGAAAGGCGAGCGCACCCAGAAAGACATCGACATCATCATCGACCTCCTCCAGAAGGTCAAACCCCAGCAGATCTACGTCGCCGGCGACCTCGCCGACCCGCACGGAACCCACCGCGTCTGCACCGAGGCCGTCCTCGAAGCCCTTCGCCAGCTCGAAGGCGAGGCCTGGCTGAAAGACTGCCACTGCTGGCTCTACCGCGGCGCCTGGATGGAATGGGAACTCGGACGCGTCGACATGGCCGTCCCCCTCAGCCCCGACGAACTCATCAAGAAACGTCACGCCATCTACCGCCACCTCTCCCAGAAGGACATCATGCCCTTCCCGGGCGACGACCCCCGCGAGTTCTGGCAGCGGGCCGAAGAGCGCACCCAGAATACCGCCCGCCTCTACAACGAACTGGGTATGGCGGAATATCAGGCCATTGAAGTATTTGTAAGATTATTCTAATTTACCATGAGAGTCATTATTGAAAACAACAGCGAAGCCGGTTCCGCCTGGGCCGCCAAGTACATCGCTGACGCCATCAACGCCAAGGCCGCGAAGACCTCCAAACCGTTCGTGCTGGGTCTCCCGACCGGCTCCACCCCCCTGGGCACTTACAAGGAACTGATCCGCCTCAACAAGGAAGGTTATGTCTCCTTCAAGAACGTCATCACCTTCAATATGGACGAGTATGTGGGTCTTCCCGAGTCCCACCCCGAGAGCTACCACTCCTTCATGAAGAAGAACTTCTTCGATTTCGTGGACGTGCCCAAGGAGAACATCAACATCCTCAACGGCAACGCCCCCGACCTCGCCGCCGAGTGCGCCTCCTACGAGGAGCGGATCGTCAAAGCCGGCGGCATCGACCTCTTCATGGGCGGTGTCGGCGAAGACGGCCACCTCGCGTTCAACGAGCCCTTCTCCTCCCTGGTGTCCCGCACCCGCGTCAAATCCCTGACTTACGACACCATCCTGGTCAACTCCCGCTTCTTCGGCGGCGACATCAACCAGGTTCCCAAGCTGGCCCTGACCGTCGGTGTCGGTACCGTGCTCTCCGCCAAGGAAGTCCTCGTGCTCGCCTTCGGCCATAAGAAAGCCCGCGCCCTGCAGCAGGCCGTGGAAGGTGCCTACTCCCAGAGCTGCACCCTTTCCGCCCTGCAGGCCCACCAGCACGGCATCATCGTCTGCGACGAACTCGCCGCCGGGGAACTCAAGGTCAACACCTACCGCTACTTCAAGGATATCGAGAAGGACAATCTCTAGTATCCGGAACATATATGTAAAAAGGCCGGCCCGAACGGGCTGGCCTTTTATCAGAACGTCTCGTGTACGGACCCGCCGTTGTTCCATCCGTCCGGCGTCTGGCCGTTGTGGTTGCCGCCGTCGGGATGCTCCTTGGTATGCGTACAGTGCTTGGGGGCATCATGTTCGGGATGCCGTGCCCTACTCCTCCGTCATCGAGGTCTGCTGAATCATCTTGGGCAGGGTGTCGGTGGTGGCGCCAGCGCTATTGAGAAGCAAGGAAAATGAAGGTCAAGGATGCCTCCTCACGGGCATCAAAACTCTCGTTTACATCCACCTGGACGTAGAACAGCCCGGAACCGCAGTGTTCCCCCGGAAGAATATGGCTCCAGGGCCGAACACGATTCTGGCGATGGGAGTCCCCCCGTCGGTAAACGAGACGGCGAGAGGAGAAAGGGGCTCCGTATTGTTCTTTTTACATCCTGCGCTGAATACGGTCAGGGACGCAAGGATAATGAGACTGAGAAATCTTTTCATTGGCAAAAGGGCGATAATCCGTCCATTGGACTTTTCGTGCGTTTTCTGACTACATAAGTTAACAATCATATGGCGAATATATATAAATTTTGTAAATTTGCGCAGACCATACCCCGGATACGATGCATTTTCTGTTTATCTTTCTCCAACTTGCCCTGAGCACCTTCTCCAGGAATCCCGAACTCTCCGCCGGCAACCTTTGCGGCTATTTCCCGCAGGATACCCTTGTCAGCGAGGCGCCGGCCGGGTATCAAGCTTTCTATATCAGCCATATCGCACGGCATGGGAGCCGGTATCTGGACAAACGCGGAATGACTTGCTTTCAGGCCATCGATACGCTGACGCGCTATGCGGACAATCTTACCGACGACGGACGCGCCCTGATGGAGGACCTGAAGATGTTCCGGGATCTGTCTATCGGTAACGAAGGCGCGCTGACGCCGCTGGGTGCCCGGGAGCACCGGCAGATCTGTGCCAGAATGACGCGACACTATCCCGAGGTCTTCTCTGACGGCAGACGCAGCGGGGTGGTGGCCTATTCCACAACCTCTCCCCGCGCCATCGCAAGTATGAAAGCCTTTCTGGGAGAACTGAACGGACGCGTCCCGGGGCTTTCCGTCCAGTCGTACGAAACCAATTTCGGGAAAGATGCCCGGAGCCGGGAAGTGACCGGCCGCGAATATCTGATCAAGGGAAAGCGGAAAGAGAAGGTAAACAGCAAGAGGGAAGAACTGCTGGCCGTGGGAAACAAGATTCTGGAGGGCCGGAGAGGATATGAGGTCTTTGCTTCCCGGATTTTCCAGGACCCTTCCCGGGTTCCGGTCGCCACGGTGGAGAATCTGGCCTGGACGTCATTCCGTGCCCTCAAGCTCGGACGGGTGACCGAGCCCGCCACGATGCCGGGCATGGGGAAATACTTTACGCCCGAAGAACTCTACAGACTGTGGGTCCCCAGTTGTATCGTCTGGCTCAGGTATGTCCATCTGCCCGGCTATGATAGCCCGCTTGCCCGCGAAGTCGGCGGCGGAATCAAGGAGCGTCTGGTGAAAGATGCGGACCAGGCCATCCGTCGCGGCTCCACCACGGCGGCGACCCTTCGCTTCAGCCACGACACCAGCCTGCTGCCGCTGATGTCGGCCCTGTCGCTGGAAGGCGCCGTTTTCGAATGTCCGGAGACGGAGCTGATGGAATACTTCCAAAACTACAACGTCATCTGTCCCGCCTGCAATGTGCAGCTGGTCTTCTACCGCTCCGACAGCGGTCCCGTCCTGGTGAAAATCCTGCTCAACGAGAAGGAAACCCTGATTCACGGTCTCGCCCCCGACACCGGCTGCTTCTATGATTGGAATCGCGTGAAACGCTTCTGGGCCAAGGGCCGGTCCTGACTATATGAAAAGGGCAAGGCCGAATGACATGGTGGCCTTTTTTGCATCCTGCTCGCTCCGCTTACGGTGTCACGGACGGAGCATGGCGCTAGTTGCTTCCGTTCTGAGCAATCACGACAGTCATAATGAGACTTGCTGTCTCCTTGCGGAAGATGTAAACCGAACCGGTGCGCACGGTGCTCTTGGGATTTTCATCCACAGATAGGACGATGCTGGTCTTATCAGCCTTGGTCCGCTCGCCATGAATCCAGCTGTCCCCGGAATTGATTTCAAAATCCATATTGGTAAGAACGGGCATCTCCAGGTTCCCGCCAGCACTTTCGACCACAAAATCGATGTCTGTGCTGTATTTTGCGTAAAGTGCTTGAAAGAACTCGGATTCGAAGCAAAGGTTCACCAGGGAAACCTTTCCCGTCCGGGAATCGGCATAAGCCAGCATATCGCCTGAAACCCGGTCCTTCAACGGGGTCACCACGATTTTGTCGGCTTCCACGCTCACATAAAACGACGCGGGATCATAACCGGTAACTCCCACAACGGTACTCTCGGTAGTCCCGCTCACGGTATAGGGGACCTCGATGGGGTCCGTCCCATTTACGATAAATTCCGTCGTTTCAATCTTCAACTTGAAGTCCGGGTTGGACTCTTGGTTGGAGCTCTGGTCAGAGCCCTGTGTCTGGATTTCATGATCAGGCTTGGCACAAGCGGTAAAGAGCAGGGCCACAGCAATACTTGCCAAAATTCTGTTCATCGTAATTGTCCTTATTTTCTGTCTTTTAAAACGACTGCAAAGATGAAACAATTTGTGGTTTCGTGCAAATAATATTATCGAAGAAGGATTCCCGGAGGGGCCGGTCAGAAATGGCCGGATTTTTTGTTGGTAGAAGGCTTGATGGAACCTGATCGGTCAAAAAATAGGCGAAATCTCGGCCGATGCGGTGCTGGAGAACCGGATTGGTCAAAAATAAGCGGAAAATCCGGCCGATGCGGTGCTGGAGCGAAGGGGCGAGATTCCGCTGCGCCGCAGAGCGGCTTGCGCTATCTCGTGTCCTCCCGGAGGGTCCGGACAAAAGAAGGAACAACCATCCGGCGAAGCCGGAGTGGTGTGTTTGCAAAAGAGGCCAGGTGCAAGCTAGCTTGCAATCTGGCCTCTTTACGCAAACAACCGGTCTATTCGACCGGTTGTTCCTTCTTTTGCGGAGAGAGCGAGATTCGAACTCGCGAGCCGTTTTTGACGACCACACGCTTTCCAGGCGTGCCTCTTCAGCCACTCGAGCATCTCTCCAGTGTCTCTTAGGAGAAGAAAATTAACAGATTATACGTCTTTTTCTCCGTTTGAGGGTGCAAATTTAACATAATTTTCGTTACTTTGTAAACTTTTTCAAAAGATTTTGAGGAAAATGGAGAGAAAACAGTCTGTACGTATCCAAACGTCCATCCTGAACGAACTGGAGAAAAAAATATTGGTATGGCTGGCCAAAAGACAGCCGAAATGGATGACCTCCGACATACTGACTGCCATCGGCCTGATCGGAGCCTTTCTGACCGGACTCGGATACGCCCTCTGCTGGCTCAGCCCTTATTATCTCTGGCTTTCCTGCGCCGGACTGCTGCTCAACTGGTACGGAGATTCGCTGGACGGAACCCTCGCCCGGGTTCGCAACACCCAGCGGCCGCTGTATGGCTTTTTCATCGACCACAACGTGGACGGCATCGCGATGACGATGATCTGCCTGGGCGCCGGGCTGGGGCCCTACATCCATATCGGACTGGCCCTGATGGTGCTGGCCGTGTACCTGCTGCTTTGCATCTACGTCTATATCAGTGCCCACCTGCGCGGGGAGTTCAAACTCACCTACGGCAATCTCGGGCCCACGGAATTCCGCGTCGCGCTGATTCTTATCAACCTGATTTTCCTTTACGTCACACCCCTTCGCACCTTCCAGGCCAGCATGAATGTCATCGGCAATGATTTCACTTTCGGTGCCTTCGATATCATCGCCGCCATCGTGCTCGTCGTGCTGATCGTGATGCACATCGCCAGCCTGATCGACGACGGGAAGAAATACGCCAAGGAGGATCCCCTTCCGGCCGGCAAAGGACCTTTCGGAGAACGCTAATCCCGCAACGGATGAAAGCCGCAAGAGTCAAAGACCTGCTGAAAACCTTTTCCAAGTTTTTCTTTTCGAATATTCTCGGGACCATCGTGGATACCGTGGTCCTCTGGTTTTTCGCCCACGTCGTCTTCCATGACGGCAACTACGTCTGGTCGCGCTACTTCTCCGTCGTCATCCTCTCTCCGATCATTTCCTTCGAGTGCGCGGTCCTGACCAATTACCTCTGCGCCTACAACCTTACCTGGCGCGGACGCCTCCGCCTCAAGAAACCCTCCCGTTTCCTTCGGCACTATTTCAAATACAACATCACCGCCACCGGGGCTTTCTTTCTCAAAATGCTGATTCTGATGCTCGTCCAGCGGCTCAGCGGCTGGGACGTCGTCATCTGTAACCTTATCGCTCTCATCTTCTCCGGCGCCTTCAATTTCGCGATGGGAGAATGATGGCTTTTCCGCAACAAAGAAAAAAAATGACTCGTCTGCACACCCTGTTGCTGACGGCAACCGCCCTCCTTGCGGCTTCCGTCCTCACCCTCAATGGCCAATCTGTCCGCCAGGATGAATTTCCTACTTCACGCAGACAGCATTTCGGCGTATACAACCTCTATGACGCGGATGCGCCCAAAGTGGAAACGAAGGTTCCCGCCGGCTACAAAGCGGTGGGTATCAGCCACTACGGCCGTCACGGCTCGCGCTACTATGCGGGCGAGAGGGGCAGTTTCCTGGAGGTTTACCTCCTGTTGGAAAAAGCGGCGGCCGACTCGGCCCTCAACCCGCGCGGCCTGCAGGTCTGGGAGGCGTACCGCAGCCTGTATCCGGCGCTCAAAGGCCGCGAAAGCGAACTTTCGCAACTCGGCCGAGCCCAGCACCGGGGCATCGCCCGCCGAATGTACAGCCAGTACAAAAACCTTTTCGGCAGCAATGCCGTCAAGACCGCCTGGAGCACGACCGTCCCCCGCTGCATCGAGAGCATGGGGGCCTTCTGCGAGGAATTGGCGCGCTGCGACCGGCGTATCGAAGTTGTGCAGGATGCCAGCGTACGCTACGTTTCTCAGGTGTCCTCCATGCAGGACTTTTATTATTTCTACAAAAAATACGACAGTCGCAAGGCGCGGGAAATGGAACGTGCCTATGCCAAAGCCAACCTTGACACCCTCGCCTTCGGCCGGCAGATTTTCCGGGACAGCAGTTATCAAGTCGGGAAACTCCTGACCCTCGAACAGGGACTGTGGACGGCCTATCTCTCCCTGCCCTCCAGCGACTGCTGGGGCAGTCCCGAGTGCCAGGCACTCTGCGAAGCCATTGAAGGGAAGGACGGTAGCGCGCCGCTGTATGAGGATACGATGTGGGAGCAACTCAGCCGGATCGCCCGCAGAATCCATCTCATCGAAACCTGCGAACCCCTGCTGCACCACAGCACCATCAATATCTTCCTGGTGGACGCCATGCTTTCCCTTGCAGACAGCGACCTCCAGTCGGGCAAACCCTTCGTGCGCCTGCGTTTCGGTCACGACACCATTCTGGAGACCATCCTAAAAGATATGGGCATTCGCGGCTGGCGCAACCTTGGGGATTCCGAGGCCAACCTGAAGGAATGGTGCACTTCCCGCATTCCCATGGCCTCCAACCTGCAAATGGTCTTCTATCGCAAGAAAGGTGCTCCCGTTCTCTTCAAACTGATGCTCAACGAAAGCGAACTGGAACTTCCCATCCCCGCCGTTACGGGCCGCCTCTACGACTGGGAGGCCTTCAAGGCCTATATGGCTCCCCGCATCGAAAAAGGCAAGGCCGAAGCCCTGCCTTATCTCGACGGGAACCCGTATCCGATTCCCTATTAATCGCGTTCGCTAAGCGCCCAGGCGTTTTTCCAGACGCTCGCGGATGGCGGCGATAAAGCCGGCGGAAGTGACGCTCTTGGGCGTAATCCCCTCCATCAGGCCCACGAGGTCCTTGGTGGCGATTCCCTCGTTCAGCGTATCGAAGCAGGCCGCCTCGAGCGCATCGGCATAGGCCGTCAGATCCTGCAGTCCATCCATTTCCCCGCGTTTGCGAAGGGCTCCGCTCCAGGCGAAGATGGTCGCCATCGGGTTGGTGGACGTCTGCTCGCCCGCAAGGTATTTGTAGTAGTGGCGCGTCACAGTGCCGTGGGCCGCCTCGAACTCATATTTTCCGTCGGGGCTCACGAGCACGGAGGTCATCATCGCCAGCGAGCCGAAGGCCGTGGAAACCATATCGCTCATCACGTCGCCGTCGTAATTCTTGCAGGCCCAGATGAAACCGCCCTTGGAACGGATGACACGGGCCACCGCATCGTCGATCAGCGTGTAGAAATACGTGAGCCCCAACTCCTCGAAGCGGGCTTTGTAATCTTCGAACACCTCCGCAAAGATCTGCTTGAACTGCGCGTCATAGGTCTTGGAAATCGTATCCTTGGTCGAGAACCAAAGGTCCTGACGGGTATCGACGGCAAACTGGAAGCAGGAACGCGCGAAGGAACGGATGCTCTTGTCGGTGTTGTGCATACCCTGGATGACGCCCGCGCCCTTGAAATCCTGGATCACCACTTCCTGATGCGCTCCGCTCTCCCCGTCGAAGACCAGTTTCGCCACGCCCGGCTCCCCGGCACGCAGTTCCACGCTCTTGTACACGTCGCCATAGGCGTGACGGGCAATGGTAATGGGTTTTTCCCAGTTCTTCACCGCGGGTTTGATGGAAGGAATGATAATCGGGGTGCGGAACACCGTACCGTCCAGGATGGAACGAATGGTGCCGTTGGGCGATTTCCACATCTGGTGGAGTTTGTACTCCTCCATCCGCTGGTGGTTCGGGGTGATGGTCGCACATTTGACCGCCACGCCGTATTTCTTCGCCGCCTCGGCGGATTCCACGGTAATCTTATCTCCCGTCTCATCCCGTTTGGGAAGGCCCAGGTCGTAGTATTCACTCTTGAGGTCCACGAAGGGAAGGATCAGCTCATCCTTGATCATCTTCCACAGAATCCGGGTCATTTCATCCCCGTCCATCTCCACCAGGGGAGTCGTCATCTGGATTTTTTTCATGTTCATTTCTTTAGCGGATGCAAAGATAGGAAAAAAAGTGCGTTTAGCGCGCGGCAATGCACTCTATCTCCACCAGCGCCCCTTTGGGAAGCGCCTTGACGGAAACGGCGCTGCGGGCGGGGAAGGGCTGGGCGAAGAACTGGGCGTAAACCTCATTCATCGCGGCAAAATCCCCCATATCGGCAAGAAAGACGGTGGTCTTTACCACATTCGCAAGGCCGAGTCCCGCCTCCTCCAAAATGGCTTTCACATTTTGAAGACTCTGACGGGTCTGCGCCTGGATTCCTCCCTCGGGGAAAGCCCCGGTCGCGGGATTGATGGGAAGTTGTCCGGACAGGAAAACGAGTCCCGTCCCGCTGTCAATAGCCTGGCTGTACGGCCCGATCGCCGCCGGCGCCTTGGGTGTGCTAATGGATTTCATATTCGTAGGATTTAGATTTGTTCGGGATCATACCAGAGCGCGGGTTCCGGCCCCATTTCAAAACGGAGCGTTCCGCCGCGGACAATATCCGCAAAATCGACATAGGCCTTGTTGTAGGCCTTGCCGTCGAGCCAGACGCGCTGGATATAGCGGTTTTCAGGGCTGGTCAGGGGCGCTTCAACGGTAAACACACGATCCTCCCCCACCCGGATTTCCGCTTTTTTGAAAATCGGGCTGCCGAAGAAGACACGGGTGCTCGCGGGCTCCACCTGGTAAAAACCGAGGGCGGAGAGAATGTACCAGGCGCTCATCTGCCCGACATCCTCGTTGCCTGCCAGGCCGTCATCGCCGGTCCCGTATTGCTCGGAAAGAATCTGACGGACTCGGTCGGCCGTCTTCCAGGGCTGGCCGGCCATGGTATAGAAATAGGCGATGTGGTGGCTGGGCTCGTTGCCGTGCACATACTGTCCGATCAGTCCCGTCATATCGGGAACGGCATCCGGCGCAAGATCCATGGGTGCGGCAAAGAGGGAATCCAGCCGGGAGAGCATCTTCTCCCGACCGCCGAAACAGGCCGTCAGACCGTCCAGATCGTGCGGGACCAGCCAGGTATACTGCCAGGCATTGCCCTCGCAGTAGTCGCCCTGGGAGAGTGGATCGAAGGGCGTACGCCACCCGCCCTTTGCGTCGCGGCCCCGGATAAAACCGGTCTGTTCATCGAAATAATGCCGCCAGCTGTGGCTCCTTTCGGCAAAGAACGCGGCATCCTCGGTATGGCCGAGGGAGGCGGCGGCATTAGCCACGGCCGCGTCCGCGATGGCGTATTCCATATCGTTGGCACAAGCCCCGCCGTACAGGTCGCAGGGGATATAGCCATACTGTTTGCGAAGGTCCTGTCCCCTTTCGTCCAGCATCACGGATGCCTTGCAGGCGGCGTAGGCCCGCTCGGGATCGACGCCGGGAAGCCGTTTCACGATGGCGTCGGCCACGGAGATTACGCCGGGATTTCCCACCATGCAGTTGGTCTCGCAGCCCATCAGGTGCCACACCGGCAGTTTCCCCTGCGTATCGAAGATGTCCAGCATCGTATTCACCACGTCAGCGCGAAGTTCCGGGTGGATGATGTAGTAAAGCGGCATGGCCGCACGGTAGGTATCCCAGAGGGAATAGGTGGTATAGGCCGGCTTTTCTCCGATGTCCGAGAAGAGCGAAGGGGCGATCATCGTATGGTACAGGGCCGTATAGAAGATTGTCCGGGCAGACTCGTCGTCCGTTTCGATGCGGATCTTGTCAAGGGCCTGGTTCCACTTCGCGCGCGCGGCGGAGCGGACCCGGTCGAAATTCCAGCCGGGCAGTTCCGCCTGAAGGGCCCGCCGGGCCCCCTCGATGCTGCCTGGAGAAAGCGCCACCTTCAGCAGGATCTGTTCTCCTTCGCGGGTGGAAAAAGAACAGCGGGCATACATTCCTTCCGGCTGCACGCTCACGGGTTTGGATACCACCGCGTAGAAATACTGCTTCTGATCGTTGGCCCATCCCTGGGAGTAACGCCAGCCCTGAAGGGTCACTTCGTCCACGACCTCGATATGGGTCTGCGTGGCCCGGTCCCAGGCGCCGCCGTTCTCCAGGTCGAAGACCAGGGCGGATTCCTCGGACGCGGGGAAGGTGTACCGGTGGATGCCCACCCGCTCCGTTGCGCTCATTTCCGCCGTGATGCCGTAACGAAGCAGCGGCACGCTGTAATAGCCGGGCTCCGTCACCTCACGGCTGCGGTCGGCATAGGACCACATTCCGTCGCGGGCGTAGCGGACCTCTCCCACGACAGGCATCACCGTCACGTCGAACAGGTCTCCGATCCCCGTGCCGGAGAGGTGCGTATGGCTGAACCCGATGACCGTGCTGTCCGAGGCGTGGTAGCCGGAGCACCAGTCCCAGGTCTGCGGGATGCTGGTCGGCCCCAGCTGCACCTGCCCGAAGGGAACGCTCGCCCCCACGAAAACGTGTCCGTGGCCCCCGGATCCGATACGGGTATTCACATAAGCGGCATAGTCCGCACCAGGCCCCCCGCAGGAGCAGGCGGCCAGAACCAAAGCAAAGGAGAGCAGTTTTTTCACGGCGAGTCGTATTTTGGGTAAAGATAAGGATTTTTACACAAAAAAGGACCAGCCCACCGGACCGGTCCTTTTCAATTTGCGTAATGCTTTGGCTTAGAGGGCTTTGCCGTCGGAGCCGAGCACGTTGACAATCTTGTGGGTGTAGAGCTTCTTCATCTCGTCGCGGGCGGGGCCGAGGTACTTGCGGGGATCGAACTCACCGGGCTTGTCGGCGAAGACCTTGCGGACGGCGGCGGTCATCGCAAGACGGCTGTCGGAGTCGATGTTGATCTTGCAGACGGCGCTCTTGGAGGCCTCGCGGAGCTGCTCTTCGGGAATACCCACGGCATCGGGAAGTTTGCCGCCGTTGGCGTTGATGATGTCCACATACTCCTGGGGCACGGAAGAGGAACCGTGGAGGACGATGGGGAAACCGGGGAGCTTCTTCTCGATCTCGTGGAGCACGTCGAAGGCGAGCGGGGGAGGA
>JAGCXP010000037.1 GCA_017961345.1 Bacteroidales bacterium
GCACACCGTCTCGCGAGTCATCGGTGCCCATCCGGGCTACGTGGGCTACGACGAGGGCGGACAGCTGAACGAAGCCGTGCGACGCAAGCCCTACAGCGTGGTGCTGTTCGACGAGATTGAGAAAGCTCACCCCGATGTCTTCAACATCCTGCTCCAGGTCCTGGATGACGGACGCCTGACCGACAACAAGGGACGTACCGCCGACTTCAAGAACACCATCCTCATCATGACTTCCAACCTGAAGCCCGACGAGATCAAGGTCGCCATGCGGCCGGAGTTCCTGAACCGTATCGACGAGATCATCACCTTCGACGCCCTGACCCCGGACAACATCCGCGAGATCGTGCGCATCCAGATGTCCATTCTCCAGAAAAAACTGGAGGAGGAAGGCGTGGAACTCACGTACACCCGCGCATTCGAGGACAGCATGGTCGAGAACGGCTACGACCCGGTCTATGGTGCCCGTCCCGTCAAGCGTCTGATCCAACGCGAGTTGGTCAACAAGCTTGCCCGGGCTATCCTGGAAGGCACGGTGCAGAAGTCCTCTGCGATAGAAGTCGACTGCGGGCCTGACGGCGCAGTGTTGCTACGCAACAAGTAGCTTTTTCTTTTGGAAAAAAGCGGCGGAATGAGTAACTTCGTACATCACTAAAACCAAAAATGATGAAAAAAGTACTCGTTGCCGCCGCTTTTGCTGCGCTGTTCTTCGCTCAAGGAGCGAAGGCCCAGACCAACTTCCAGACCTTCTACGACTTCGGTCGCAAGCACTTCACCACGACCCTCGAGGGTTTCCACCAAGACGACTGGGGCAACACCTTCTTCTTCATCGACTACGACTACAACAACCGTGACGCCGCGGACAAGGTCATCTCCCCCAGCGGCACCTACTTCGAGATCGCACGCTGCCTCAACTTCTGGCAGGACAGCGCCCTCGCACCGTTCAGCCTCCACTACGAGTACAACGGCGGACTGGGACTGGGATTCGGCATCAACAGCGCGTTCCTGTTCGGTATCGACTATTTCCTGCATTCCGGCGATTTCAACAATACCCTCAACCTCAAGGTCCTGTACAAGCAGTTCGTAGGCATGGACTCCAAGCTCCCCATGCAGTTCACCGCCGTCTGGGGCTGCCAGGATCTCTTCGGAGTGCCGAGGCTCCGCTTCTCCGGCTTCGCCGATGTGTGGTGGGAGGGTGACAAGACCGTCTTCCTCTCCGAGCCCCAGCTCTGGTACGGCATCGGAGACCACGCCAATATCGGCGGCGAGGTCGAGTTCAGCTACAATTTCGGCGGGCTCGAGTTCACCACCGGCAAGGCTTTCAACATCATGCCCTGCATTGGCTGGAAGTGGGTTTTCTAGCGTATATTCCACTCAACGATATCCCAGGACCCTCATCGACAGGATGGGGGTCCTGAGTTTTTTTGCCTGTGGTAAGAAATTGCATTAATTCGGCATAATTGTGCAACGGAACTCTCCCACGGCGTTTTTAATTTTGGTATATAATTGCTGACAGTTGGAACAAAAAACAGATCACGCCATGAAACTCCTTAGAATCCTGACAGTCTCTGCCGCGGCCCTTTTCATCCTCTCATCCTGCGGCATTGACAAAACGGCCGGCACGGTCGGTGACGGCAACCCGGACAAGCCCCATGTTTCCGTGGGTAAACTCGACTTTTATCCGGACTTTGAATCCAAATCTGGGCTGGTAACACCCCGAAACGTGTATGTCTGGCTCCCGGACAATTACACTAAAGGTAAGAAATATGCCGTGGTCTACATGAGCGACGGACAGAATCTCTTCGATCCTGAAAAGATGTTCAACCATCAGGAATGGCGGGTCGACGAAGTCTTCGGCAGTCTTCTCGAGGAGGGAAAGATCCAGAACTGCATCGTGGTCGGTGTAGCCAACTCCTTCCGGACCAGGAGCCAGGAGTACTTCCCGCAGGATGTCTTCGACCTCTACTCTCCGGAACTGAAAGAGTATTCCAGAAGCAAGAGGATGGGCGAAGACGACCTCCTGGGCAACGACTATCTGAAGTTCCTCGTGGAAGAGTTGAAGCCGTTCATCGACGAGACATATTCCACACGCAGGGACAGGAACCATACCTTCCACATGGGATCCAGCATGGGAGGCCTGATCTCGTCCTATGCCGTGGCCAAGTATCCTGAAGTGTTCGGAGGTGCAGGCTGCCTGTCAACCCACTCCGTCCTCTATATAACCAATTATGATGCTGAGAAGGACTTCATAGACTCCGCGAACCAGTGCTATGTCGACTTCCTCAGGACGACGCTCAAGCCCAACGGCAGCAAGATATACATGGACCGCGGCGACCAGACCCTCGATGCCCAGTACCCCAAGTATCAGGACCGCCTGGACAGGATGTTCAAGGACGCCGGCTGGGACGACGCCCACTATGTCAGCAAGGTTTATCCCGGACTCGCCCATGTCGAGGATTCCTGGGCCTCACGCCTGGATGTCCCCGTTCTCTTTCTACTCGGTAAATGATGATTCAAAACTTATATAAGACCATGAAGAGATTATTGATTCTAGCTGCGGCCTTCATCACGGCTTCCGCCGTGAACGCCAACGCACAGCCGCAACAGCAGGCGGAGATCGTGTCCAAGGCCGACAGGACCACCGTTGAGTTCGTGGTCCGCGACTCCAAGCCCATCCTAATGGACATCTACCAGTTCAAGGACCAGGTAACGGAAGGAAAGCGGCCGGTGTTCATCTATTCCTTCGGCGGAGCGTGGGCCATGGGATCGAGGGTGGACGCCCTGTGCAACCCTCTCTATGACCACCTTTGCGAAAAAGGCTGGGTCTGCGTCGCGATCGACTACCGCCTGGGTTCCGCCCGCGGAAGGGACGGAAAACCGCTCATCACTCCCCCGGAGGGATACAATCCTTTCCAGTACTCCATCGATATCGGTGTCGAAGACATCTATGCCGCCACGACGTGGCTCATCAAGCATGCCGACGAATACAATATCGACCCCGGTAAGATCGTCCTCAGCGGCAGCAGCGCCGGTGCGATCAACAGTATGAACGCCGAATACTATATCTGCACGGGTCACAGGATCGCCAAGGACAACCTCCCGGACGGCTTCAACTATGCCGGCGTAATCCCTATGGCCGGCGCAGTCTATCTGACCGGCGAGAACGACACCGAACTCAAGTGGGACAGGAAACCCTGCCCGATGTGTTTCTTCCACGGATCTGCCGACCCCACCGTCACGTTCGACGTGGAGAACAATCCCAACCGCCACGGCTTCGGCCCCAACTACGTGAGCAAGCAACTCTATACAATGGACGTTCCCTACATGCTCTGCGAGTATTTCGGCGGTGACCACGCCATGGCGCTCCTCCCGCTGAAATGGTTCTGGAACGAGATCGATTCCTTCCTCGACAGGATCGTCATCGACGGCCAGAACATCAAGGTGCACTCCATCGAAAGGTCGCCGAAACCCCGCACCGACGCCAACTGGCTCGACACCGTGCGCCCCGGACAATATGAAGCTGTGAACCGCATGATGCGAGGCCAGGGCGGCGCTCCCCAAAGATAATCCAACTATTTGATAACTAGACTCTTTTATGAAAAAGACCATTCTTACAATCCTGACAATCTCCGTCGCTCTCGCCGCTGTATCATGCAGGAACGACAAGGAGGAGAATTTCTTCAGCCGCACCGACCAGCAGCTGTACATCGGCGACAACATCGCCATCGCTGACACCCAGTACGGAAAGGTTAGGGGGTACATCATGCGTGACACCTATACTTTCCTGGGCATCCCTTACGGAGCAAGCACAGCCGGTGAAAACCGTTTCATGCCTGCGAAACCGCCGCAGCCCTGGGACGGCGTAAAAGACGCCGTATTCTATGGCGCATGCGCCCCGCAGTCCGTGATGAAGTATCCCAACAACATCGCTACGTTCCTGGACTGCTGGAACTATTACGACATGAGCGAGGACTGCCTGAACCTGAACGTCTGGACCCCCGGACTGGACAATGCGAAACGCCCTGTCATCGTCTGGCTCCACGGCGGCGGTTTTTCCAGCGGCAACAGCATCGAGCACCATGAGTACCATGGCGAGAACTTCAGCCACTATACCAATGCCGTGTTCGTATCGCCCAACCACAGGTTGAATTCGATCGGTTTCACCGATTTCTCGGGAGTCGACCCCAAGTTCAAGGATTCCGGCAATGTGGGTATCCTCGACCTTGTGGAGGCCCTGAAATGGGTTCATAACAATATCGCCAACTTCGGTGGCGACCCCGACAACGTGACGATCATCGGCCAGAGCGGCGGCGGAGCAAAAGTCTGTAACCTCGTTGCGATGCCTGAGACCAAGGGCCTGATCCACAAGGCAGTCGCATTGAGCGGAAATGCTACACAGGCTATCGACAAGGAAGCGTCCAGGGAACTCGGACTGGCCATACTCGCAGAAGCCGGCCTGAAACCCGAAGAGATGTACAAGCTTCAGGAAATGCCCTTCGAAGAGTATATGGCCCTGGCAAACAAGGTTCAGAGAGAGTTTTCCATGACCCATCCCGGCCTCGGACGCTTCGGATTCGGTCCCATCGCCGACGGCGAGCATATCCCCGTGGGTGATTTCTTCCAGAGCGACCATTGCTCCGACATCCCCATGCTTATCTGCTCCACGACCGCGGAGTGGCCCTCTGCGCGCGACGACGCCAAGCGCCATGCCGCCACAAAGGAGGAAGCCATCCAGATGATCGCCAAGGGCGGCGGCATGTTTGCCCCTGCCCTCGGTGAAGAGAAGGCGACCGCTGTCTATGAGGCTTTCGCCAAGGTCTTCCCGGACAAACTCCCCATCGAGATCAATGACCTTGTCGCCAGCTCCCGCAGCGGCGTCCTCAATACAGCAAACCTGAAGGTGAAACAGAACGCCCCTGTTTACGTGGCCTGGTTCGATTGGCAGCCGCCCATCCTCGACGGACGACTCCACGCCTTCCACACGATGGACATCGCATTCTGGTTCATGAACACAGACCTGCAGGTATCCCACACCGGTGGCGGACAATACCCAAGGAACCTTTCCAAGAAGATGGCCAAGGCCCTTTACAATTTCATGGCAACAGGCGATCCCAACGGCAAGACCGGCCTTCCGAAATGGCCTGAATACACTACGGAAGAAGGTGCGACCATGATCCTTGCAGACAAGAGTTACGTCCTCAATGCCCCCGACAAGGAGGCTATAGCGATCATGGAGAGATAGTAACACGGATAATCGCGATACGGGATATAAATCTCGTCAAAAATTAGAAAAACGGCTTCAGAAGTGTTCTGAAGCCGTTTTTGGTGCGGTAGGGATACGAATTATCGAACTATTATAAGTGGATTCCTTACTGTCAAGGAGTTCTGTCGGTGGTTAGATGAGTGGGGAGATTAGAGGAGAATAGCAGTTTTTTTCCGCCTCTCCGATATGGACTATTGAAAACACTAATGGATATTGCAAATAATAGAAGAGAAACTAGACACTATGTTGATAAATCGAGCGAATCGTTAAGTCATCAAGCAATGTCAGAAGAAGAACGAAAGCTATTCTATTTGATGACGAATCAAATATGTTTGAATATTATCCGACGTTCACTGGGACTTGGTTTAGTAAACTTCTGTGCGGATAATTTATCACAGCATTGAACTCGGCGTGAATATCTCCACAGACAAAACGTTTATGGTCCTTTGGGAGTTGTTGTGTTAAATGAATACTCAAAATATACCGTATCAAGGTATTGTGACAATAAGAGAAAAAGGATAAAACAAATCTATTTCTGGAAAAGAGCATCCATTGTGACTACCCTCTGGATACGATTACTATACATATTCATCTTAAGATTGTAGGTGGTAATGATGGTTGGTTGGATGTTCTTTTTGTTTTTCGTCGCGGTAAGAAGTGCATCTATCTTGTTTCGGAGCTTTGCATCATAGTCTTTGTCAATTATGAAGTCTCCCTGCGTGAATTTCATCTCGCAGAGATTTACAACACGATCGGCTCTATCAATAAGCATATCAATCTGAGCCCCAGGAGCATCCCCATCAGCCGTGGCTTTCCACGGATACAATTCTGCTTGAACACCTGCTATGCCTAGGGCTGCACGAATCATATCTTGATGCACAAAGCATACATCCTCGAATGCTATTCCACGCCAGCGGTTTAGTTTTGGAGAAGTTTGATTGTCTTGCCAAAAGTGAGGATTATTCGTGGGATTCTTTTTGACAAAGCCTAGATAGAAAAGGCAAAACATATCTGTGAGCTTATAGTAAAGATTTCTCTTGGTTTCGCCGAAATTATAATAAGTCGTTACAAGGTCACTTTTTACGAGGGCTTTAAGCATTGTGCTAAGTGTGCCGCCCTCTGAAATACCAGTACCTTTTGAGACTTGTTCTCGGGTTGCTCCATAGCGAAGTCCCGAGAGTGTCTCTACAATTCTCCGGTAATTGTCATTATCGGCAAATAGCGATGTAAAAAGTCTGTCATATTCGGAGAGTAAGAATCCCCCCTCGTTGAAAAATACATCGTCGATATTCTGGGCAAGGGATTTGCCAGGCTCAAAAAAGGACATATAGTAGGCAACCCCTCCCATGACCATGTAAGCTTGAACGATATCGTAACGATCCATTGAGACGCCTCGGGCCCTAAAGTATCGTTCTGTCTCATTCAGAGTGAAGGGATGCATGTGCATCTCCCTGTTTGTTCTGCCATAGAGTCCTCCCTTGTTATTGATGAGTTTGTCAAGCATCCATGTGGTCGCGCTGCCGCAGACAATGAGCAAAAGGTTGTGTTTGGCACAGCCCCATCCATTCCAAAAATGCTCAAAGGCTGACATGAATCCGGATTTTGCCGTGTCTAACCATGGCATTTCGTCTATGAAAACCACCATTTTCTTCTTTGTCCTCTTGCGATCAAGCAAGCCTTCCAACTTGTGAAAAGCGTCAAACCAACTGTCAAGAGGGCGATCTAAATTAGCACCATATTTCGTAAGTGAATGGGCGAATTCCTCTAGTTGAATTTTGTAGAGTAGCTTTTCGTCCTTATCCTCGAATTCGAGTGGGGAGATGGCGGTATGCCTAAAGGCAAAGTTGTCATCAAAATATTCTCGAATCAAGAATGTCTTTCCTATGCGACGTCGACCATAGACAGCCAAAAACTGTGCTGTTGGTTCCTCTAAGAGCCGTCCGAGTAGAGCCTGCTCCTTTTCCCTTGCGATAATGAGCGATTTCATAACTAAAAATATCCAGCCGTGAAGATACAAAAAATATCATTCACGGCTAAATATTTTTGAAAAAAAGCGGCTGGATTCTACGATCAAGTGCAACGCTTTGAAGCGTGACAGTATATCTTTACTGTCATAAACAGAAAAGCGACAGAGGATGGGATACAAACATTTGACAAAGGAGCAGCGATATACAATAGAGATGTTGCTGCAGACACCGATGAGCTTGAGGGAGATAGGCGAAGTAATCGGGGTCAGTACAGTCCGGAGCAGATTTGCGGTCGGTTCCGGTTAAAGGGGAAAGAGATGGTATGTGCGGAGACAATCTACCGGTGGATATGGCAGGAGAAGCGCCGGGGCAACGACGAGATGGCCCGCAACCTCAGACATCACGGGCGACGGAAACGGAGACGTGACAGCCTATACAGACCCAGGTGGATCATCCAGGACAGGGTTGACATATCGCTGAGGCCGTCGGTCGTAGATGAGAAGAAGCGTTTTGGAGACTTTGAGATAGACACGATGATTGGCAGGAACCACAAGGGTGCCATCATGACGACGAACGACCGGTGCACGCATTTGGTGCTGATCCGCAGGCTTACA
>JAGCXP010000038.1 GCA_017961345.1 Bacteroidales bacterium
GGCGACATACTCGAGTGGGAATTCATAATCGACAAGAGCAAGACCGGTCTCTACGGACGCACTTCCACCAATATCTGCGTCACGCTCTGCTCAAGTACGAGTTCTCCGTACACGATAATGCCTTCGATTGCAGGTTTCCAGATAGACCTATGATAAAACGACTGATGCTGGCCGCCCTCCTCGGGGCGGCCTTTGTGTTTTCCTGCTCCAGAGCCGTTCCGGAATTGGTTTTCCTGAAGGGCGACGACGGAGTTTGGAGAGTTTCAGAAGAGAATATGGACTGTTGGGCCAAAGCATTGTCCAAGGCCGATACCGCCAATGCCCGGCAGATGATTGACCGTGCCTACTACATTGCCGACAGCCTCTCGACAGGGGAGGAAGGATATCACACCCTTGAGGCTTTTGCCCATGCCTTGGCCGACCGCTTTTTAGTAATTGATTCTCCACTTTACAATGAGAATCTGTACGACATGGTGCTAGACCGTGAATGGGAATGCGAAAACTGGCCGTCGTGGGGCAGACGCAGCACGCAGTGGCGCCGGGCTCTGCTGAACCTCAATCGCGCCGGAACCATGGTTTCGGACTTCTGGCTTTCAAGCGAAGATGCTGCAGTGCAGGATACCCTTTTGCGCCAATTGCTGCAAGCTGCGCCGCAGACGGTTTTGTTTATTTATGGCGCGTCCTGCCCGGCTTGCGACAAGCTTATTAAACAGATTTCCAGGAGCGGGGACTTCCGAAAAATGGCAGCCTCGGCTGATTGGCAGTTCGTATCGCTCTACACCGGCGAAGACAAAGCAGAGTTTGCCACCAAGGCAGCGTCGCTCCCGTCTTACTGGCAGAACTGGTGCGACCGAGAGAATGTGGTTATGTATGATCGAGCTTTCGACGGCCGCATGATACCCTCCCTTTATGTGATTGGCGCAGATGGAATTGTGCAACTAAGAGGTGCCAGAACGGTAAAAAAGCTTGTTGCTTTTGTTAAGAAAGGTGACAAAAATGACCGAAAATAGTTATATTTGCTCTTTGTAACACTAATTCGCCAAGAATAACCGTATTGATAACTATGTTCGTCAAACAAAGAATTGTGGCAGTGCTCATGGCATTTGCCATGTCCCTCGTCGTGCTTCCGCTGTCGGCAAGGCCCTTCCGCGGTCGCGTGCTCGATGCCAAATCCCAGCCGGTTCCCGGTGCCGTCGTAATGTTCGGCGGCCGTGGAGCCATGACTGAGGCGGACGGCTCATTTGAAATCAATCTTCCTGCAGAGGGTGGTACCATCGAGGTGTCCTACCTGGGCTACGTTACAAAAAAAGTAACGATTACGGGCTCTCAGGACAATCTGGTGATTCACATTACCGAGGATGCCCTTAACCTCGAGGAAACCGTGGTCATAGGCTACGGCACCACCAAAAAGGTAAACCTCACCGGAGCCATTTCAACGGTAGAGTCGGAAGAACTCGAAAACCGTACCGCCAACACGCTCACGCACATGCTTCAGGGTGCTGTTCCTGGTCTTCTGGTCACAACCTCTTCCGGCCAGCCGAACGAGAAGGCGGATATCAATATCCGTGGCTACATGTCCGTAAACTCCGGAGCAAAACCGCTGGTGCTGATAGACGGTAACGAGGGCGATCTTTCGCAGGTTAACCCCGATGACGTGCAGTCTATTTCGGTGGTCAAGGATGCTTCCGCCGCTGCAATATTCGGAACCAGAGGTGCATATGGTGTTATTCTCATTACCACCAAGAGCGGTTTCGAGGATGAGGGCAAGCCTAAAGTGCGTTACAACGGCAACGTCGGTTTCATGACGCCGACCACAAGCACCGATTATATACGCACGGGTTACGACCACGCATATATTACCGACCTTTTCTACTTTAACATGGTCGGCAAAAAATACACCCGTTACACAGATGCCGATATGGCCGAGCTGTATGCGCGTCGCAACGACCTGGTGGAAAATCCTGAACGTCCCTGGGAAATCCAGGAGATGAGGGCCGGCGACGACGGAGTTCTTCGCAATAGCTATATCTACTATTGCAACACGGACTGGTATCACGAGATGTTTGTGGACGAGAGCCCGATTACGCAGCACAGTTTTACGGTCCAGGGTGGTAACTCCCGCATGAGGTACTTCCTCTCGGGCGGCTACAAGCACCGTGAGGGAACATACAAGCAGCGTGCGGAGCAGTACAATCGTTATAACGTCAGAGCTAAAATGGACGTTTCTGCCACCAAGTGGTTAAGCGTAAGCAACAACCTTTCGTTCTATGCTTCCGACTACGACTATCCTGGAAACGCTACTCCGAGCTATAACTGGTCTTATGCCTCGGTTCACGGCCTGTCCTGCTTCCCCCTCAAGAACAAGGACGGTAGTTGGGTGTACAGCACCATTCTTTCGCCGGTAAACCTTACGAACGGTTGCCATATCGACCTCGGCCAGGATACGAAGGTGAACAAGAGCTTCGAAAACAATCTCACCAATACGGCCGAATTCAGTATTCACCCGATAGAAGGTCTCGATATCCGCGGTAATTATACCTACAGGATGAACTGGACTTACGACACCCAGAGGTGGACCAACATGACCTACTCCAAGTATCCCGGAGAGTTCAAGCAGGACAAGGCAGGTCGTTTCGAAAATAAGCTTGACGAACAGCGCAGACGCAATGTCTACCATGCTCTGAACTTTTATGCTTCCTACGATAAATCCATAGCCGA
This sequence comes from Bacteroidales bacterium, assembly GCA_017961345.1. GTDB lineage: Bacteria > Bacteroidota > Bacteroidia > Bacteroidales > UBA932 > Cryptobacteroides. The sequence goes on from JAGCXP010000038.1 coordinate 2,719, forward strand.
AAAGCACAACTTCAAGTTCCTTCTTGGTTACAACTACGAAGAAGAGTGGAACAAGAACCTGAGCACCAGCGGAAAGAACCTGTCGTCGATGTATCTGACAGACTATAAGCTGGTAATGCCGGAAGATGACGGCAGAAAGAATTTCTCAATCGGCGGCGGTCAGTACGAATATGCCGTGCAAGGTGTATTCGCCAGATTCGACTACGACTATAAGGGAAAATACCTGTTTGAGGCTAACGTGCGCTATGACGGCACTTCCCGTTGGCTGTCGGAAACCCGCTATGGCTGGTTCCCGTCCTTCTCGACCGGTTGGAAATTTACCGACGAGTCCTTCATGGAATGGGCCAGAAAGGTTATGAATTACGGTAAACTCCGCTTCTCCTACGGTTGGCTGGGTAATCAATACATAGGAACCTCCACGCAGGATTACTATTCTTTTGTTCGTCTGATGACTCAGGAACAGGCACAGTGGCTGTTCGAGGACGACAGCTCGTTCGAGAACGTGGCCTATTCGAATCCTCCGCTCGGCGATTCGGGATTGAAGTGGGAAACGGCAAAGCACTACAATCTGGGTCTTGATGCCGGATTATTCGACAACCGTCTGTCTATATCTGCAGAAGCATACATACGCGACACCGACAACATGATTGCTTCGGCAGACGTGATACCTGCCGTGTATGGTACTGCCGCTCCCAGAAGAAACGGCCCTGCCCTTCGCTCCGAAGGCGTCGAACTCACAATTGGCTGGAAAGATTCCTTCTCCCTGCTGGGTAAACCTTTCAACTACGGCATCAACGCCACGTATAACGACTACATAGCGTTCTACACAAAATTTGACGGCAATCCCCAGAATCTGATTGGTTCTCCCTACAAGGGCAAGAGATTCGGCGAAATATGGGGCTACAAGACCGACGGCCTTTTCCAGACCGACGATGAAGCTCTTGAGTATACCTCGAAGGTCGATTGCAGTAAACTGGCAGAGGACCTCCCCGGCGGAAAATGGAAGGCCGGCGACCTTAAGGTGTTGGATCTCAATGGAGACGATGTCATCGACCAGGGTTATTTGATGATTGGTGAGACCGGAGACTGGACCGTAATCGGCAACAGCCTGCCGCGTTATCAATACGGATTCACCATTACGGCCAATTGGAACGGTTTTGACTTCTCCACCTTCTTCCAGGGTATAGGCCGGATGGACTGGTATCCGCCCGCAGACAACCGTAACTTCTGGTTCTGCTACGCCCGTGCGGGTTCCACCTGGATTCCCAAGGACTTCATGGATCAGGTCTGGAGCGAAGACAACAAGGATGCCTACTTCCCGCGTCCGGCTGGCGGCGACGGCAAGCAACTCGGTTACCTTAAGATAGCCAATGACCGTTACCTGCAGAACATCGGTTATCTGCGTCTAAAGAACCTTACCATAGGCTATACTCTTCCGAAGAGGCTCACTCAGAAAATCAGCATCTCCGGCGTGCGCTTCTACTTCACCGGCGAGAATCTCGCTTACTGGTCTCCCATCAAGAAGTACGACAAGTACATAGATCCCGAAAATGCCAGAGCTGAGGGCTCCATCTGGACCTTCTCATATCCCTGGCAGAAGACTTACACGGTTGGCGTAGACATCGACTTTTAATTCCTGAAGACATGAAAAAGATAATACTTCTTCCGTTTTTACTCCTGATTATAGCGTCTTGTTCGCTCGACCGCTATCCGCTGGACACGGAATCTGTGGGCTCGTATTACGCAGATGAGGCGCAATTGCGCACTGCCACCAACCTCTTTTATCAGAGGCTTCTTCCGGGATCGGGAACCATTTGGGAAAGCGCTTCGGACCTGTATTTTGGCAGTAAGGGCCTGACCGCTCTCCAGAGGGGCGGCAATCAGCGCAAAACTCCTTCGTCCGACGGAGACAACTGGAACTGGACTACTCTCCGCTCCATCAATGAACTGCTCGATGCCATTGACGTATGTCCCGACAAGGACGCGGTTAAAAAATACAAGGGGATAAGCTATTTCTTCCGTGCATATTTCTATTGGCTCAAATTACGCGATTTCGGTGGAGTTCCGTGGTTCGAGCATCCCCTTTCCACCGTGGATCCCGATTTGTATAAGGCTCGCGATTCCCGAGATTTTATAGCAGGAAAGATACTCGAAGACCTTGACAGGGCCATAGCCATGTTGCCCGATGGCAAGGAAGCTTTCCGTATCACAAAGTGGGAGGCTCTGGCGGTTAAGTCGCGCGTCGCGCTGTTCGAGGGTACCTGGCACAAGTATCACGATGAGTTTACTTACGAAAAGGACGCCGATTACTATCTTAAGATAGCAGCCGAGGCCGCTGATGAATTCATGGCCAGCAGTCCATATGTGATCTACAATACCGGCAATCCCGCTACTGATTATCAGGCAGTATTTGCCGGCACTACGGAAAATCCGGGCGTAATCAATGAGGCTGAGGTCATGTTTGGCCGCAATTACAAGCTTACCATGGGACAGTCGCACTTTGCTTCTCGCAGCACATGGGGCGACAACGGCATGTGCGTTAACAAAAAGTTCGTGGACATGTTCCTTATGGCGGACGGCTCGCGCTTTACCGACCAGGCCGGATGGGACACCAAGCAGTTCTATGACGAGATGACCGGCCGCGATCCCCGCCTTTCCCAGATTGTGCGCTGCCCCGGTTATCACCGCATTGGCGGCAAATCCACCTGGGTGCCTAGTTTCACCAACTCTCTCACCGGCTATAACTGCTGCAAATATGCGGTTAGCGAGGAACTTGTTGCCACGGATGGAGCATGGAGCGGCGAAGACACCGATCTTCCTGTATTCCGTATGGCGGAAGTCCTGCTTAACTATGCAGAGGCCCAGGCCGAAAGGTCCGACTATAACATCACCCAGGACGACATCGACAAGAGTATAAAGCTCCTTCGTGACCGTGCCGGTATGCCCAACCTGAATGTGGCTGCGGCGAATGCCAGCCCCGACGACAACTACCTTGGTTCGGCTAAATATGGATACACCAACGTCAAGGGCGCCAACAAGGGTGTTATTCTTGAAATCCGCCGCGAGCGCGCGGTCGAACTGGCCCAGGAACTCGATTTCCGCTGGTACGACCTCATGCGCTGGAAAGCCGGCAAGTGCATGACACAGGATCTCCGAGGCATGTATTTCCCGGGTTATGGCGACTACGACCTCGACAACGACGGGACCATGGACATATGCGTTCATAACGGGACCGTTCCCGGCACCTCCACCGCAGCCGCTCAGGTTAAGGTGGCAACCGGTGCTTCGGTGGTATTCTCCGATGGGAACAAGGGCTACATAGTTCCTTATTCCACCACCAAGAGGAACTTTGACGAAGAAAGGGATTACCTGTTCCCGCTTCCTACGGATGAGATTGGTATCAATCCGAAGCTCGAACAGAACCCCGGCTGGGATATGCCGAAAGAAACCCAGTAGTGATAATAAAAAAGATTTTTTATTATATTTGCGAACTGTAAGCGTGAATAAAGGTTTCCACATAGCCGTATACGCCGCGATTCTCGGAGTCTTCCTTATGTTGGGTCTCTCCTGCTCGAAGATGTCTGGAACCGGCAAAGACACTGATGCTGCAGCAGACTCCCTCGAGTATGCAGGCGGTTACGTGCAGATAAAGGCTCGCATCGAAGGTTCGATGCTCACTAAGGTGAGTTATCCATCTTCGGGCGTATCCGTGTGGAATGGAGGCGACGAGATTTCGGTATTTGCCGTAGACACCAACGGTATTTATCGCAATGTAGAGTTTTTCTCTATTGAAAACGGTCCGGAAATCACCTTTACCGGCAAGATTCCAAAAGGCTTTAAATTGGCCGACAGGGCTGTGTACCCATATTCCGGAAGGCATTCCTTCGGCACTTTATCTACAGGTGGCAAATCGTTTTCCATTAACCTTACTTCCAGTAAATCAGATAAGGGGATGGGTACCGGTTCTCTTCCGATGGTCGGCTTCCTCGACGCAGAAGGTGTTTTTGTGTTCCATCACATTACCGGAGCGCTTAAAGTTACGTTAATCAACATGCCTTCGGGGAATGTTACGGTTCGCCTCAATACAAAAGAGCACATTGCCGGTATTTTCGAAGCGGATGTAGAAACTGGATCGATAATCTACAACGACTGCCGAAACAAGAGCACGAAGTGCGATATTACTGTACATGCCGACGACAGCGGGAACGCAGTTGCCATCTTCCCTCTTGTCGAAGGAAAGTACAGCGATGTGAGCATCACCTGTTTCGACGCTTACGGCTCCGAGTTTTTGACCCAGACATTCCCGAACGCGCTTACAATCAAAACCGGGGAATTCTCTGAGCTTTCCGCAGAATTCGTTGTCGATACCACTGCCGATTTCAGCCGTTGGATGAACCCCGCAGTTCCGTTTGAGAACTATGTGGAGACCGTGGATCTGGCCCAGCATGGCCAGTTGCTGAATGGATGCGATACCCTGTTTTACATGGTGAGCGCAGACACGCTTTACGGATATATTTCAGTGAGCGTAAAAACTGCTGCCATGAAGGAACAGCTTCGCTTCCTGCGCGTGTTCATCGACCACAAAGACGATCAGACCACTGAGTTCAATCCTATTTACGACATTGGCTGGCTGGATCTTCCGGTCACCCCGAAAACCAAGGACGGACCTCATGCGGATCTTATGTTTGAGGGCAGTATCTACCAAAGCGGAAAAATACGTAAGGTTCAGGATAACATAATGACGCTCTACAAGATTTCCCCGGGTGAGGACCCGACGGAATCCTGGGGCTGGGCCGGCGGTGTTACCAAAGGTAACGGCACTCACGAAACAATAGACCACGGATTCGCCGGCAGCGGTGTGCTGGAAGAAGTCGAAGACGGCGAACGTTTCCGCTACCAGTTCGAAATCGCCCGCGACGTGGCCCTTATAACTGAAGCTGACGTCCAGGGCTACACGCTTGGAGGTGAAGTCACCGGAAAAGTGAATGTTATGCTTGTGGTTTCCGCCCAGAGTTACGGCAAGGAGTCTATATGTCCCGACAGGGGAGGAACTGATTTGCAACTGTTATGATTATGAAATACACTAAAATTCTCGCTATCGCATTGGCTTCGGCCATGCTCCTCGTTTCCTGCGGACCTAAGGTCATAAAGACCAAGGTCCCCGCAAGGCCCGCCGGCCAGCAGGATGTAATAGGCCTTACGGCCGATCCTATCGACACCGTCCGTATAGGCGTTGTCGGTCTTGGTATGCGCGGCGGCTTCGCCGTCTACCGTCTCTCCAACGAGCCTTGGAGCAAAATTACCGCAGTCTGCGACGTCGAACCAGACCGCGCCGAGGCATCCGCCAAGTATCTCATCGAGCATGGTTTCGAAGCTCCCGCAAAGTATTCCGGCGAAGATGGATATAAGGCCCTCTGCGAATCCGACAATGTGGATCTTGTGTACGTCTGCACCGACTGGGTGCACCACGTGCCCGTGGCCCTTTACGCCATGGAGAACGGCAAGCATACCGCAATCGAGGTTCCCAGCGCCACCAGCCTGGAAGAGTGCTGGGCCCTGGTCAATGCCTCCGAGAAGACCCGTCGTCACTGCATGATGCTCGAGAACTGCTGCTACGACTTCTTTGAGCTGCAGGCCCTCGAGATGGCCCGCAAGGGTGTCTTCGGCGAGATTATCCACGTTGAGGGTTCCTACCTCCACAACCTCTCCGACTACTGGCACGAGTACTGGCACAACTGGAGGCTTGCCTTCAACGCCAAGCATAAGGGTGATGTTTATCCCACCCACGGTCTCGGCCCCATCGCCCAAGCCCTCAACATACACCGCGGCGACCGTTTCCGCACTCTCGTTGCAATGGAGACCGCTTCATGGAACGGTCAGGAGTCTGCGAACATGTATAGGGATTCCCTCCTGAAGTATCAGGGAGAGGCTGTTGACGACTTCGCCAACGGCGACCTTACCATGACCACTATCACCACCGAGAACGGCA
>JAGCXP010000039.1 GCA_017961345.1 Bacteroidales bacterium
CTCCACGAGCGCCACCATTTCGCGCGGGGCGACGTTGGAGGCGACGGAGACGACGCCGTCGGCGCCCGTCGCCATCAGCGACAGCGTCTCGTCGTCATTGCCGGACAGCACGCTGAACCCGGCGGGTTTGCAGCGGATGATCTCGCTGATCTGCTTGTAGTTGCTGGAGGCTTCCTTCACCGCGACGATGTTCGGAATCTCCTCCGCGAGGCGGAGGGTGGTTTCGGCCGCGATGTTCGCGCCCGTGCGCCCGGGCACGTTATAGATAACGACAGGTTTGTCCGTGCTGCCGGCCACGGCCTTGTAGTACTCGTACAGGCCCGTCTGGTTGGGCTTGTTGTAGTAGGGGACGACGATGAGATAGGCATCGGCATCGGGAAGCTGGGCCATGCTTTCCAGCGTGGCCGTGAGCGAGTTTGTGCCGCCGCCTACGAGGAGCGTCTTGCCCGGCGCGTTCTCACGCGCGAGGGCGAGCACCCGCTGGCGTTCGGCCACGGACAGGCACGGCGTCTCGCCGGTCGTCCCGAGCGGTACGAGGAAATGGATCCCGGCCTCGACCTGCCGGCGGACCGTCGCTGCGAACGCGGCCTCGTCCACTTTCCCATCCTTGAACGGCGTAAACAGCGCCGTTCCGCATCCTTTGAGAGTAAGCATGATAACCTTCTTTCTTTAACCGGTCGCTAAGATACGCATTTTTCAGCGAAAGGCAAAGGAAAGAAGCCTAAGACGGAATGCGTTCAATTTCGCAAAGGCCGTCCCGGTTGCCGACCACGAAGGCGACGGGCGGATTGTTGCCCTGTACGAGATTGTTCAGGTAAAGCGGTTCGTGCAGGATGAAAAGGGAAGCGCTGAACGTGTCGCCTACTTTCAATTTTGAGTTTTCGGCCATTTCGACGATGAAACGTGAGTCTCCGAGATAGCGGAAGACACAACGCCGGTCGGGTTTCCAGGAGACGGATACCCGGTCGCCGACGTTCAGTTCGTCCGCGCTGATATGGGGCGACAGGACCGGATCCGAGCCGCTGCTTCTGTCGATATGGCCCAGGAAATCGTCCCAATCCTGGAATCCGAGCGACCGGGAAAGGATGTCCAGGGTGCTGCTCCGCGTCTGGTCGGCCCCGTCGATGTAGCCCCAGAGCCGTTTCAGCGTAGTGGGGCTGATGGTCTCGTGGGTGCGTTCCCAGACAACGCCGCTGAGGAAGATGAAGTCATTGGGTGTCTTCATCTTGCGCTTCAGCCGGTTTTCCACCTGTTTCTTGAGCTCATGGATTTCGGGACTGGTTTTCTTCATCAACTGCAGCATTTGTTCTTGCAAAGATGCACTTTTTTTCAAGACAACGTTGGTCCTTTTTGGTCCTTTCTCGATTTTGTGAGCGAAAAAACAGTATATTTATTGTTTGAAACCGACTCTCCGATGATTGACGACAGCACATCCGGCCCCCTCGACGAGATGTTCATCTCGGAAGACGATGTCCAAACTGCCTATGAGGAAGTGCAGGGCCGCCGCATCAACCGCTTGGTAAAGGCCAAGCGGCAGGGGAGATGGTTCATGTTGAAGGGCTTGAAGGCGGAGTTCCGCAATCAGGCGGTCTATCTTGAACTGCTGAAGAAAGAGTATGCGCTGATGGTCCAGCTGGACCATCCCGGCATCGTGAAGGCCTATGCCAAGGAGATGAATGACACGCTGGGGCCCTGTATCGTCATGGAATACATCGACGGGGTGACGCTCGACACGTTCCTTTCCGGGAAACCCTCGATGGAGGCCCGCCGCAAGGTGGTGGACCAGCTCGTCGATGCCCTTGCCTACATCCACAGCAAGCAGATCCTGCACCGGGACCTGAAGCCATCCAACATCCTCGTCACCCGCAACGGAGGCAATGTGAAAATCATTGACTTCGGTCTTTCCGACGCAGATGACTATGCGGTCCTGAAGCAATCGGCCGGCACGAAGGAGTACATGGCGCCGGAGCAGGTTTCGGGGGCGTCCGTGGATTGCCGGGCGGACATCTATTCGTTCGGACTGGTTTTGCGCAGGATTTTTCCGCACCGGTACCGTCGCATTTCCGCCAAGTGTATCCGCAAGGATCCGGGGCGGCGATTCGGAGGCATGGAAGAGGTCCGGAAAGCATTGGACCGTGACGACCGGCGGTGGCGCTGGGGGCCTTTCCTGGCATTGGCCGCTTTCCTGGCCCTGGCGTTGCTGCTTCCTTCCCGGCGCCCGGCCGAGATGCAAGGCCCGGTGGCGGAAAGCGTCACGGCGAACCAGGAAGCCTATCTGAAGAAGGCGTTCTGGCAAATCAACGTTCCTTTGCACCAAATCATACAGGAAGCGGAAGCGGGAAAGGAATACCGGGAGATTCTTCTGGCTAGACTGTCCAACATGAATCGCTCCTTCAGCGAAAAAGGAGCTCAAATGGCCTGCCTTTACGAGTCCGGCAGTCCCGAGCAGTTATACTTCATCACGCAGTTCAACCTTGAGAAGAAGGAGAATCAGGCATTGGCCTTGAAGTCCATCGACCGGAACAGTCCCTCTTTCGAGGACGAATTCCGGAAAGGACGCATCGACCCAAGATCCTATGATAGCCTGAAATGGGTCGTCGCACCGAATGTCGTGACGCTCTCAGCCAGGGAGATCACGGCATCGACCGCCCTCGGCGGCGTGGAACTGTTGGACGCAGCTTACTCGGGAGATGCCCGGACGGGACTGTGCTGGGGCCCTTGCCACAATCCCACGACGGAAGGTCGCCACGCGGAAGCGGAATCCGGGGGTGCGGTTATCATGGACGGGCTTGCCCCCCACTCGACGTATTTCGTCCGGAGCTATGTCGAAACCGGCGCGGGAACCACCTACGGCAGCGAAGTCTCCTTCATGACGGCCGACAGCACATGGGCGGTCCCCGAAGGGGCCGTCAGGGGTTTGTTTTCGGTGCGAGAGGGGCGCCAAGTGTATTTCTCGAAGGGTAACCTGCAGTATCAGGCCTCTACGGATACTTGGCGCTTTGCCGTACGCCAATATGACCTTGTCGGAACCGACAATTTGAAGTTGTCTTCCACCTGGGACGGTTGGATGGACCTTTTCGGCTGGGGTACCAGCGGATATGATCACGGAGCCGTGGACTATCAGCCCTGGAGCGGCAATGAAGACACGCAAAGCGATGCGCGGCATTATGCCTACGGAAAGCCGGACAATGGCCTCTACGACAGTGACGGCCGGGCCGACTGGGGCTATAACCGCATGATGAACGGCGGCGGTCAGGAAGGTCTCTGGCGTACGCTCCGGGTTTCGGAATGGATGTACCTGCTGTTCATCAGGAGCACGGCTTCCGGGGTGCGCTTTGCCAAGGCGCAGGTGGCCGGGGTCAACGGCCTGGTCATTCTTCCTGACAACTGGGAAATCGCGGTATTTCCCTTGAATTCTGCCGACAGGACCGAGGCCGGTTTCGTTTCCAACCGCATCTCGCTTTCCGACTGGACCGGGCTTCTGGAGCCCGCCGGCGCCGTCTTCCTGCCGGAGGCCGGGGCCCGCACCATCAGCGAATTCTTCCCTGGAATGGGCGCCTATTATTCCTCCGACGCCGCCTCCACCGATGCCTGGCACCTGTTGATCGTCGACAGCAAGCTCCACCTCGACGCCCGCGGCCACCGCGGCGACGGTCTGTCGGTGAGGCTGGTGAGGGATGCGGGGGAATAACAAGGACCAAAAAGGACCGGCTCAAATCGAAGAAATAGTGCTTATTTTGTGCTTGAGCGATTGACTGCTCAAGCATAACCCATAGCACTATGAAACATAATAAATTTTATGAGGCCCCTGATTCGGAGCAGATCCCCATTCGTTTCGAGGATAACATCATGAGCGAAACACCTCCTGGAGGGAATGAAGGTGGTGGCGATAACCCTGATGGCCCTTCTTTTTAAGTAAAACTTTTTGCACTATGAAAAAAAACGGAGTGGTATTCGTTACTATTTTGGTAGCGATAATAACCCTTTCATGTTCTCGGGAAAAAGAGATCATTTCAGAAGAAGTTGGTCGCAAACTGACCATCACCGCTTATCGCGAAGATTCTGAAGTCAAAACCAGGACCACACGAGATGTGAATGGTGTTGTTTCCTGGTCGGCACACGAGGATATCAGCCTTTTTTATTCGGCCGGAACGAATGGCGGAAGCAAGTTTACTTCAACAAATGAAGCGCCGGCGACAGTGGCGGATTTCTCGGGAACCATCAATGTGGTTACCGGAGTCGTCGAGGGTGATACTGAGCGCTATTTCTATGGCATTTATCCTTTTAACGAGGAGAACAGCGTCAATGCCGATGGAAGCATTGTTACGGTGATTCCTGACATTCAGACGGCGGCAGAGGGAACTTTTGCCGACAATCACTTTGTGTCGATGGGGCGTTCTCGTGGACTGGAAATGGGCTTCTACAATCTTTGCGGCGGTTTCAAGTTCAAGTTGCTGCACGAGGGTGTAACCAAGGTAACCCTGCATGGTAACAATAACGAGGAATTGGCCGGAAAAGTGAAAGTCGTCCTGCAGGACGGACGCCCCATCGTCTCTGAAGTCCTTGATCCAAAGACTGAACTTGTCATGACATGCCCTGATGGCGGAACTTTCAAAACGGGGGTGGAGTACTTTTTTGTCATGCGTCCGATTACTTTCGAAGAAGGCTTTACCTTCACGATGGAAACCGACGACTCCTTTGTTGGAATGCGTGAGGTCACGACTCCTATCGTTGTCAAACGCTCTCTCTTCTCTTTTGCCGGTTCAGAAATTGATTCTGGCGTTGTTTACAGCAGTGATCTGGCTGTTGATTTGGGCCTTTCCGTCAAGTGGGCAACATGTAATCTTGGGGCAACCTCCCCTGAAGGATATGGTGATTATTATGCTTGGGGTGAAACAGAGACTTATTACGAACCGGGTAACGCCCAATCGAGTAAACCGGTCTGGAAAGAAGGCAAAAGTGAAGGTTATTGGTGGACATCTTACAAGTGGTGCATGGGAACATATACCTCTTTGACCAAATACAATAACAACGCTAGTTATGGATATAACGGCTTCACGGACAACAAGGTAACGCTCGAACAAGACGATGATGCCGCGTATGCTAAGATGGGGCGGTCGTGGCGGATGCCGACAAGGGCCGAATTGGATGAATTGAGAGATAACTGTACATGGGCATGGACAACATTGAATGGCAAATGCGGGTTTAGGGTTACCGGGACTAACGGGAACTCGATCTTTCTTCCCGCTTCGGGTGTTAGAACTGCAGATGAGTTCGATTATCTTAATAGTGAAGGTCACTATCTATCTTCTTCTCTATCCACATTCTTGCCTTGTTATCCATTCAGTTATAGGATCTACTATACCAATGGAAAAGTATACAAAGAAGTCCAGTCCGACAATCGCTGCAGGGGCTATTCTGTCCGTGCGGTTACGGAATAGATAAGGGTTTCTTCGTTGTCCCGTCCAGTTATTGACAACGAGCAATACTTCTAAAACCATTCAGGCCCCTCACTTCGGTGAAGGGCCTTTTACATTCAGTCATCGGATGCGGATGACGTCATCGCATGCACCGCTCCCAATAGGGAGGAGGGACGCAGAAGGACAAATAAGAGAATTTCGGGTTGCCGAGAGGATTTGTCTGGTTTGAGAACTGGCGGTTAATTACAACAGCTCCTTGAACTCGTGCACTCCCTTTACCCCCTCGGTCATGAGGGCGGCGGCGACGGCGCCGGCAGCGAGACCTTCGCGGCCGAAGGCTTCGTGGGTGAGCGTGAGCTTATCGACCTCCGACGTGTACGTGACCGTATGGATGCCGGGGACTTCGCCGATACGATGGGCCGTAATCTCGGGCTCCACACCGAGGCCTTCCTCGAGCAGCTTGCCGAGGCTCTTGGCGGTGCCGGACGGGGCGTCCAGCTTGTGGATGTGGTGCGTCTCCTCCACGGCGGGCGTGTAGCCATTGCCCTTGAGCATCTTGCTCACCCGCTCCACGGCGGCAAAGAGGGCATTGACCCCGAGGGAGAAGTTCGACGCATAGATGAGCGGTGTCCC
>JAGCXP010000040.1 GCA_017961345.1 Bacteroidales bacterium
ACAAGCGGCTGTGGACCCTGACAAGGTGGCCCAACATATGGATTCCGTCCGTACGGCGACCCGTACGATGGCGGAAAATCTCATCACGGATCCACACACGACCCTTCACCAGCTCGGGGAGGACGCCATTCAGTTCGGACTGAAGGTCCTGGCGGCCCTTGCGGTCTATTTTATCGGTGCCTGGCTGATCAAGCTGACCAAGAACCTGATGAAGAAGATGTTTGTCCGCCGGAAGACCGACAAGACCCTCGCTACCTTCCTGACCAGTTTCGTCAGCGTTATGCTGACCATCATCCTGATAGTCATGACCGTGAGCACGCTCGGGGTGAATACGACCTCGCTCGCCGCCCTTCTGGCCGCCGGCGGCATGGCCATCGGTATGGCCCTCAGCGGAACGGTGCAGAACTTTGCCGGTGGAATTATGCTGCTGGCTTTCAAACCTTTCCGGGTGGGAGATTTCATTGAGGCTCAGGGACACACCGGTACGGTCAGTGAGATGAGCATTGTCTCCACCAAGATTGTCACGACCGACAACCGGGTGATTTCGCTCCCCAACGGCGCCCTTTCCAACGGCACCATCAACAACTACTCCCACAAGGACATCCGTCGCGTGGAGTGGAAACTGAACCTGGAATACGGCACGGATTCCGAGGCCTGCATTGCCGCCCTGCTCGAAGTGTTGAAAGCCGATGCGCGGGTGCTCGACGCCACGACGAAGGGGGCGGCGGATCCGTTCGCGGCCGTGGCTGAATTGGGAGAGAGCGCCGTGGTCTTCGTAGTGCGCGCCTGGGTGAATTCTTCGGATTACTGGAACGTCTTCTTCGACTACAACGCCAAGGTGTACACCGAACTCCCGAAGCGGGGATTCCGTTTCCCTTTCCCGCAATTGGATGTGCATATCCAGAAATAAAAAAGTTTTCGTACCTTTACGGACGAACACACAATTAACCATGACACTGAAACGAATAACCCTCTTTTTGCTGCTGACGCTCAGCGGCTCCTTCTGTCTTTTCGCCGAAGAAAAGGAAACGGATGCCAAGGACGCCAAGTCCAAGAAATCTTCCTATGAAAAACTTTTCAAGGGAAAGAAGCAGACGGTTGCTGCCGGCATGCTGACCGTCCGTCAGGTCAGCGACAAAATCTATTTTGAAATCCCCGACAGCCTTTTCGGCCGCGAAATGCTGCTGGGTTCCACCGTGTCCGCCATCAGCGACCCTGATGACTGTATGGTGGGAGAAAAGCCGCAGGCGCCCATGCGCGTGATGTTCACCCGCAGGGATTCGACGGTCTTTCTCAACCAGATTATTTCGCGTACCCGTGTGGTGGACAAAAAGTATGACAACATCCGCGCCTCGCTGGAAAAGCATACCGTTCCTCCCGTGTTCAAACGTTTCAGCGTCAAGGCCTACCGTCCGGCGGATTCCACCGTCATCGTGGATGTGAGTTCCCTCTTCATGGATGATATCAAGGAACTCCGTCCCTTCGACGGCGGCGGCAACAGCGCCCTCGGCAGGATGGTCGTCCGTACCACCCGTTTCAACAAGGGAATGGGCTATGTGGACACCGTCAAGGCTTTTTCCGACAACATGAGCGTGCGCAGCGCTCTGTGCTATACCTCCGATTTGAAACTGCTGGGCATATTGACGATTGCCAAAGACAAGCCGACGACCGCGCTCGTAACCCGTACGCTGATGCTCCTTCCCAAGGAGCCCATGAAGCCCCGCAAAGCTGATTCGCGTATCGGTATCTTCTCCATTGCAGCCGAGCGTTTCTCCTCCGAGGACGACCGCGTGAAGACCATCCACTACGCCACGAAGTGGAACCTCGTTCCCACCGATATCACGGCCTGGAAGAACGGTGTTCTCGTCGAACCCACCAAGCCCATCGTCTTCTATGTGGACCCGGCCTTCCCCAAGAGCTGGCGCCCTGCCATCAAGAAGGGTATCGAAGACTGGAACCTCGCTTTTGAAAAAATCGGCTTCAAGAACGCCGTCAAAGCCCTCGATTTCCCGAAGAACGATCCGGAGTTCGACCCTGACAACCTCAAGTATTCCTGTGTCCGTTACGCGCCTACCCGCGTGGCGAATGCCATGGGCCCCTCCTGGAAAGACCCCCGCAGCGGTGAAATCCTCTGCGCCAGCGTCTATATCCACCACAACATCGCCAAGCTGCTCAACAACTGGCGTTTCACCCTGACGGCCCAGGTGGATGAGCGCGTGCGGCAGAAAGCCCTGCCCGACGAACTCTTCCAGGAAGCCATGCGCTATGTGGCCGCCCACGAAGTCGGTCACTGCCTCGGCCTGATGCTCAACATGTCGGCCTCCGCCTCTTTCCCCGTGGACTCCCTGCGCAGCGCGAACTTTACCAAACAGTACGGCACAACGCCTTCCATCATGGACTATGCCCGTTTCAACTACGTGGCCCAGCCGCAGGATAAGAAGGTCAAGCTGACGCCGCCGCTGATCGGCGTGTATGATGACTATGCCATCAAGTGGCTCTATGCGCCGATTCCCGATGTGGACGAGGCCGGGGAACAGGCCCAGCTCGATGCCTGGATTGCCGAGAAAGTAGGAGACCCCCGTTTCCGTTATGGCAAACAGCAGGTATATGCCCGCTACGACCCTTCCGCCGTGGAGGAAGACCTCGGCGACAATCCGGTCCGTGCTGCCATCTACGGTATCAGCAACCTCAAGTTTATCATGGCGCATCTGGACGAGTGGTTCGCCGGTACGGATCCCGACTGGTCCCACCGCAGCGCCCTCTATCACGAGATTGTGCACCAGTACAAGCGTTACCTGGGCAACGTGCTGATGAATGTCGGCGGTATCTATCTCTATGACGTGCGCGAGGGCGACGGCCAGGAGGCTTACCGCCCGGTTCCCGAGAAGCTTCAGCGTGAGTCCGTGAAGTTCCTTTTCCGCGAACTCTACGATATGGAGTGGCTGCGCTATGAGTCCCTGAAAAAGCATACGGACCTGGAAAATTCGCAGGCGGAACTGATGGAATTCGGCAGCGCCAACTTTATGCGCAACCTTTTCTCCGAACAGAAACGCGCCCAGGTGCTGCTCGCTTCCACACTGGTTCCGAAGAAGGAGGCCTTTACGCTGGAAGAATATATGAGTATGCTCTACAATCGGGTCTGGAAGCACAGCGGAAACCTCTCCGAGACGGAAAAAGCCTACCAGACGGCCTTCGTCAAGGCGATGCTTTCCGGCGCTTCCACGGCGGTCAAGTCCGGTTCCCTGATGATTGCCGATCCCGAAAATGTTTCCGGGAAGCCGGTCAGCCTGTGGGAGTGGGCCTATGCTCCTACGCCGGAACAGACGGTCCTGTATGGCCTGGAGCCTGAGGCCGACCGTTATGAGTCGTTGCTCCGTCAGATCGAAGACGGCGAAATCGAGGGCGTGGGCTATCAGCGGGAAGTGCGAGTAGCCGACCAGCACGATTTGAAGGCCATCAGCTTCCAATACCTGATGAAGGTGCGTGAGTTCCTGTATAAACACAAGGATTCCGGAAACGCCGCCACCAAGGCGCATTACCGCCACCTCATTTACAAGATCAACGTCGGTCTCGACTAATCAGCGAAAAGGCCTGGCCAAATTGGCCGGGCCTTTAGCTTAAATGACGTTTTTCCTTGCTGGGAAGGAACTTGAGAATCTGATCCAGTTCCGGATTGTCGAAGGAGGGTGTTTCTTCTTCGTTCTGTCCCTCTTCCGGAGGCCCGAGGATTTCGTCAATCAGGGCGTAACATTCTTTCAGCAGGTCGATCAGGTGCAGGATCTGCTCCTTTTCCTGTCCGTCGGCCAGCCTTTCAAGCTCGGATTCGGACGGAAGGCTCTCGTCGATGCGGGAAATCTCCTTTTCCACATCGTACACGTATTCTTCGATCTGACGCAGCGTCTCGACGACCTGTTTCATCTCTTCGATGCGATGCTGCGCAGTCTTGATTCCCTTTTTGTAATCCATTCCGTCTTTGCTTGCGAGCGCAAAGATACGAAACTTTTCGTCAATTCATCCACTTTTTGCCCAGATAGTCGATCAGACGGTCGGGCAGCAGGCTGACGAGGAAGGGGAGCAGGACGTTCATGCAGTCCGGGTTGACATTCCGTTTCCCGCGGAACATGCCCCGGAGCGCCTTGCGAACCAGCGAGCGGGGGCTGCGAATAAGGCCGATGCTCCGCAGAAAGCCGCGCAGCCGGGGGGGCAGGGGATAGAGGCCGGTGTCAACGGCGCAGGGATTGACGCAGGTGACGCGAACGCCATAGGGCCTGAGTTCATAGGACAGGCTTTTGCTGAAAGTCTTGAGGAAGGCTTTCGTGGAGGAATAGAGGACAATGCCCGGCGCGGGAATGCGGGCGGTGACCGAAGCCATGTTGAGGATGTGTCCTCCGCCGCGGTTTTTCATCCGTTCGCCCATCAGAATGCTCAGTTCTGCCGGCGTTTCCATGTGCAGAGCCATCATTTTCCGGACCTTCCCGATTTTTTCCGCGGACAGGTATTCCATAAAGAACATCCCGGCGTTGTTGATCAGGATCTCCGGCTCCAGGGCGTTCTCATCGCACCAATCGAGCAGTTTTTCGGCGGCTCCGTGTTCGGCCAAATCCTGAAAATGGGTTTCTACCCGTACGGGGTAGGCTTCGCGCAAGGATTTCGCGGCCTCTTCCAACTCTTCTTCCCGGTTGCTGACCAGTATCAGGCCGTATCCCCGCTCGGCCAGTTGCCGGGCATATTCCAGCCCGATGCCGGCACTGCCCCCGGTTATCAAAGCAAGAGAATCCATCGTCTATTCTGTAAAGAGGGAAAGCAGGTTCAGGATGACTTTTGCCGCCTTTTCCATGCTCTCGAGGGGTACGAATTCCATCTTGCCGTGGAAATTGAGCCCGCCGGCGAAGATGTTGGGGCAGGGCAGTCCCATATAGGAGAGATTGGCGCCGTCCGTGCCGCCGCGGATGGGCTGCACTTTCGGGGTGATGCCTTCCATTTCCATGGCTTTCATCGCTTTCTCCACGATGAAATAATGCGGTTCCACCTGCGAACGCATGTTGTAGTACTGATGACGGATTTCCACGCTGGCGGTTCCCTCGCCGTAACGCGCGTTAATCTGGTCTACACAGTGCTGCATCAACGCTTTTTTCGTCTCGTATTTGTCGCGGTCGTGGTCGCGGATGATGTAGGAGGCGCTGGCGTTTTCCACCGTTCCTTCGAAAGAGATAATGTGGAAGAACCCTTCGTAGCCTTCCGTGAGTTCCGGTTTTTCTCCCGCGGGAAGCAGCCCGTCCAGTTCTGTCAGGATCCGGATGGCGTTTTTCATCTTGCCTTTGGCGTAGCCGGGATGGACATTGCGGCCCTGGATGCGGACCGTGGCGGCCGCTGCGTTGAAATTCTCGAATTCCAGTTCGCCGACGGCGCCTCCGTCCATGGTGTAGGCGTATTTCGCCCCGAATTTCTGCACGTCGAATTTCGCCACGCCCCGGCCGATTTCCTCGTCAGGGGTGAAGGCGATGCAGACCGGGCCGTGCTTGAATTCCGGATGAGTCATCACATACTCCACGGCACACATGATTTCCGCAACGCCAGCCTTGTCGTCGGCTCCCAGAAGGGTGGTCCCGTCGGTGGTAAGGAGCGTCTGCCCTTTGTAGTCGAGCAGTTCCGGAAAGTCTTTCGGATCCAGGAAAAGCCCCTCTACGCCCTTCAAGGGGATGGGAGAGCCGTCGTAATCCTTAATCATCTGCGGCTTGACATCCTTCCCCGAGGCGTCGGGAGAGGTATCCACGTGGGCGATGAAACCGATGGCGGGGAGGTCTTTTTCCGGACAGTTGGAGGGAATTTCCCCCATCACATAGCCGTATTCATCCAACTGTGCAGCAACGCCCAGCGCATTCAGTTCATCCCGCAGGGCGGCGAGCAGTTTGAGCTGCTTTTCGCTGCTGGGCTGGCTTTCGGAATGTTCATCGGACTGCGTGTCGAAGGAGACGTAGCGCAGGAATTTATCAAGCAGTTTTTCCATCTTTTTTCAGGGTGGCGTAAATCATATAGGCAATCAGCAGGAGGTAGGGGAGGAGGGCGATGGCCTCGGCGCCGCTGCAAAGCGCGCCTTCGGCGGGGGTATTCCACTCACTCAGCCACCAATCGACGTGGGCAAACTTGAGAATGGCGCTCACCACGCCCATCAAGGCGCCGCCGGCGATAAAGCCGCTGGCAATCAGCGTTCCCTTTTCTCCGCGGGCGCGGTTCTCAGCTTCATCCTTGCTGCGGGTCGTAACGAACCAGGACACGGCGCCGCCGACCAGCAGGGGAAGGTTCAGGTCCAGCGGAATGAACATACCCAGGCAGAAGGCCAGGGCGGGAAGTTTGACAATATTCAACAGGATGGCAATCGCCGCACCGATGCCGTAGAGCAGCCAGGGAGCGCTCCCGCCGTTCATCATCGGCCGGATCAGGGCGGCCATGGCGTTGGCCTGCGGAGCGACGAGCGCTCCTTCTCCCGTGAAGCCGTAGGTCTGGTTGAGCACCAGCATCACGCCGGCGACCGTAAATGCCGCTACGAAAACGCCGGCGAATTTCCATTTTTCCTGATTGGCGGGCATCGTGCCCACGTTGTAGCCGATTTTCAGGTCGGTGACGAAGGAACCGGCCGTGGACAGCGCCGTGCAGACCACGCCGCCCACCAGCATCGCTGCTACCATGCCGGCGTTTCCTTTCAGACCGGCCGCCACGAGCACGAGCGCCGTGATAATCAGCGTCATAATGGTCATGCCGCTGACCGGATTGGTACCCACGATGGCCGTCGCGTTGGCTGCCACCGTCGTAAAGAGGAAGGCAATCACCGCTACGATGACCAGGCCGATCAGGGCCTGCCAGATGGTCTCCACCACGCCTCCGAATGCGAAGAAAGCGAACACGCCCAGCAGCGTGAGAATGGTCATCGTGATAATGGAACGCATCGGAAGGTCGCGGTCCAAGGGGTCGGTCTGCGCCTGTTGAGGGCCTTTCTTCCGAAATTCCCCGGCAGCCAGGCCGACGGCCGATTTAATCACGGGGAAGGACTTGATGATGCTGATGATGCCGGCCATTGCGATGCCGCCGATGCCGATATGGCGGGCGTATTCCTTGAATATCTGTTCCGGTGCCATTGAACCCACCGTCTGGGCGATGCCGCTGCCCATCAGGTCGATGACTTCTCCGCCCCAGAAGACGTTGAAGCCCGGAATAATCACCAGCCAGACAAGCAGGCTGCCGCAGCAGATGATGAAGGCGTACTTGAGGCCGACGATGTAGCCCAGTCCCAGAACGGCGGCGCCGGTGTTGAGTTTCAGCACGACTTTCGCCTTGTCCGCCAGAAAAGCGCCAACACCCACAAAACGGGTGCTGAGCGTTTCGCCCCAGGCACCCAGCGAAGAGATCACGAAATCGTACAGGCCGCCGATGGCTCCGCTGATCAGCAGGGTTTTCGCTCCGCTGCCGCCTTTTTCTCCGCTGACCAGGACCTGGGTGGTGGCCGTCGCCTCGGGGAAAGGATACTGGCCGTCCATTTCCTTGACGAAGTACCGCCGGAAAGGAATCATGAAGAGGATACCGAGTACGCCGCCCAGCAGGGAGGAAAACACCATCTGGTTGAAATTGATGTCCAGACCGAGGATGTAGATGGCGGGCAGGGTAAAAATCGCCCCGGCCACCACGCTGCCGGAACAGGCCCCGATGGACTGGACGATGACGTTCTGGCCGGAAGGGTTTTTCATGCCCAGCGCGGAGGAAAGCCCGACGGCGATGATGGCAATCGGAATGGCGGCTTCGAACACCTGGCCGACCTTGAGGCCCAGGTAGGCGGCCGCGGCCGAAAAAATGACCGTCATCAGGATGCCCAGGCCGACGGAGTAGGGGGTAACTTCCTTGAAGGGACCCTCTCGCTTGAGTTTGTTGTCCATACCCTAACGAATGATGCCGAGTTTGCGCAGAAGGGCTTCAGGAGCGGGGTCGTGACCGCGGAAATCCCGGTACATCAGTGCCTCGTCGCGGCTGCCGCCTTTGGAGAGAATGTTCGTGCGGAACGCATCGGCCGCTTCCCGGCTGAAAATGCCTTTCTCCTGGAAGAGGCTGAATGCATCCGCCTCCAGCACCTCGGCCCATTTATAAGAGTAGTAACCTGCGGCGTATCCGCCCGAGAAAATGTGGGTGAACGTCGGGGAGAAGGCCGTACCGTCGATGTGGAGCAGGACGGCCGTCGAAGAGAGCACCTTCTGCTCGAATGCCTCGCACTGCTCGGCGGGTGCGTCGTCCCGGTTGTGCCAGGCCATATCCAGGATGCCGAAGTGCAGCTGACGAACCTGGCTGTAGGCGGCCATGTAGTTCTGCGCCGCCTTAATCTTGTCCATCAACTCGACGGGAATGGTTTCTCCGGTCTGATAGTGGCGGGCGAAGGTGTTGAGGAATTCGCTCTCGTAGGCCCAGTTTTCCATGATTTGGCTGGGGAGTTCCACGAAGTCGCGGGCTACGGAGGTGCCGCTCAGTGAAGGATAGGTGCCCTCCGAAAGCATTCCGTGCAGGGAGTGTCCGAATTCGTGCAGGAGGGTGGTGAGTTCGTCGTGGGTAATCAGGGACGGTTTGTCGGCCGTCGGCTTGGTGAAGTTGGTGACGATGCTGATCAGCGGACGCACGTCTTCTCCTTCCGGTGTCTTGTACTGGTCGCGGAACGAAGTCATCCACGCCCCGCCGCGTTTGCTGTCGCGGGGGAAGAAATCCGCATAGAAAAGGGCGACGTGTTTTCCGTTCTCATCCGTTACGTCGTACACGCGCACGTCCGGATGATAGACGGGAATGTCCGTGCGGGGATTGAACTGCAGGCCGTAAAGCTTACCGGCCAGGCCGAACACGGCCTTGATGCAACTGTCAAGCTGGAAATAGGGCTTGAGCATTTCGTCGCTGAGGTCGTAGCGGGCGGCTTTGTATTTCTCCGTCCAGAAGGTGAAGTCCCAGGGCATCAGTTTCTGTCCCTCGAAACCGTTCTGCTTGGCATAGCGCTCGATTTCCGCCACCTCTTTGCGGGCGACGGGAAGCGACGGCTTCATCAGTTTGTCCAGGAAGGCATCGACCGTCTCCGGCGTTTTGGCCATCCGGTTCTCCAGCGCATATGCGGCGAAGTTGGAATAGCCCAGCAACCGGGCCAGTTCCTGCCGCAGGCTCAGAATCTCGTGAATCGTGCCGTCGTTGTCCCATTCTCCGCCCAGGGCTTTGCTGTTGTAGGCCTTGTAGAGTTTCTCGCGCAGATCGCGACGGGTGGAGTATTGCATGAAGGCCTTGTAACTGGGATAGTTGAGGTCGATAACCCAACCCTCCATACCGGCATCCTTAGCGGTCAGGGCGGCCGCATCCCGCACGAAATCGGGCAGCCCGGCGAGATCCTCTTCCGTCGTCAGCTGCAGTTTGTACGCGTTCTTGGCGGCGAGGCTGTTCTTGCCGAACTTCAGCGAAGCGAGGGAAAGTTTCTCGGAGAGTTCCCCGTAGGTCTTTTTGTCTTCAGCGGAAAGGTTCGCGCCGTTGCGGACGAAGCCTTTGTAGGTCTTTTCCAGCAGCCGCATCTGTTCTTCGCTGAGACCGGCGCTGTCTTTGGACTCCCAGACGGCTTTGATGCGCTCGAAAAGGGGCTCGTTGAGGCTGATATACAGTTCGTAATCGTTCGTGAGCGGGGCCAGTTGCTCAGCGATTTCCTGCATCGTGTCGCTGGTGTTCGCCTCCATCAGGTTGTAGAAGATATTGGCGGCCCGGGAAAACGCCTGGCAGGCATATTCCATGGCGGAGACGGTGTTCTCAAACGTGGGCGCATCGGGATTGGAAGCGATGGCGTCGATTTCTTTCTTTCCTTCCTCGATGGCCTTCTGGAAGGCGGGAAGGTAGTCGCTTTCCTTGATTTGGTCGAAGCGGGGCGCTCCGAAAGGAAGGTCGGAGGGGGCGATAACGGGATTTTCCATGTTGCAAGAGATAAGAAACAGGGCTGCGGAAAGGGTTAGGACGAATTTTCGCATAACGATTTATTTTTTACAAATATAGTTATTCGTCCGCTTTTCTCCAAACCCGCGAAGCCGGCGAATCCCGAAAATTTTCTGGCCGGTCATCCGGTATTGAATGTCGTAGCAACTCATGGTAAGTGAACTGCGCCCCCGTATGACGCTCGTGACATATTCCGCCTGAAATCCCTGCGAAAGCAACAGGGACAGATCCATCGTATTGACGCCCTCTTCCAGCAACTCCTCCAGGATCCGGTGGTTTTTTTCCAGCGCCCGGTCGCTCTTTTCCCGGAAATGCCGCATGGCGCTGACGGCCCGGTTGTGATAGCGGTTCTTGCAGCGGTCGCTGCAAAACTTGCTGTCGCTGCGTTTCCCATAAGCGATTTCATCTCCGCATTCCAGACAGTGGGAGGAGGATATTTCCACTTCGTAGTCCATGACGGGCAAAGGTGGGAAAAAGCTTTTGGAAAATGCGGAAAGTCAAGAAAAGAATTTCCTTTTTCAGCCCTTTTTGCCTTTTTTCATTTTTTTGCCAAAAACGGAAAAAAGTGCATTTGGTTCAAGAAAAGAAAACTTTTTTCCGCATTGTGAATTTGTTATTGACAGCAGTAGCAAAAGTGCTTTCCTTTGCATCGCCTTCGTCCCGCGGTTCCGTTCGCGAGGGAACTTTCCGCCAGGCGCCGGCGGGGGACGGGGCAACTCAAGTCAAACCTTTAAAATCCAAAGGAAACAATGGAACAAATGAACAGAATTGAACTCAAGGGAATTGTCGGCTCGGTGCGTCCCGGTGGAACGGCGGACCGTAGAGCGGCCAATTTTTCCCTGGCTACCAGCCGGGCCTATACAAAAAAGGACGGCGCGGCTGTCATCGACACGGACTGGCACAATGTCGTCGCTTGGGAAGGCGGCAGAATCCCGTCCCTGGACAAAATCGAGAAAGGAGCCAAACTGCATATCATCGGCCGGATGAAGTACAACAAATGGACTTCTTCCGACGGTGTGGAAAGGACCGATGCCGAAGTGCAGGCCTCCCAGATTGAGACGATTGATGAAGATCTCTCCAGCCAGATGAGCTGAGCCCGCTTTCGGTCGGGTCTCTCCAAAGAGTCATGAATCAAACGGGCCGTCCGGGCGGTGGCAGCCGCTTGGGGGCCCGTTCTTGAAGTTTGCCGGAGAATTCTTATCTTTGCAAGATGAATTTTTCGGTAACAGCTCTTGACAAAGCCTCGTCGGCCCGTTGCGGGCGGATGGAAACCGCGCATGGAGTCATCCATACTCCGATTTTTATGCCGGTCGGTACGGTCGGTTCCGTCAAGGGCGTGTACCACCGCGATCTCAAGGAGGATATCGGTGCGGAAATCATCCTGGGCAACACCTACCACCTGTATCTCCGTCCCGGACTGGACACCCTCCGCAAGGCGGGCGGCTTGCACCGTTTCGAGAACTGGGATCGTCCCATTCTGACGGACAGCGGCGGGTTCCAGGTGTTTTCCCTCGCGCCCATCCGCAAACTGACCCCCGAAGGCTGCACCTTCCGTTCGCATATCGACGGCTCGAAGCATACCTTCACGCCGGAGAACAACGTCGATACCCAGCGCATCATCGGTGCGGACATTATCATGGCCCTCGACGAGTGCTGCCCGGGAGATGCGGACTATGCCTACGCGAAGAAATCCCTGAAACTGACCCAGGGCTGGCTCGAGCGCTGTGTCAGGCATTTTGATGAGACGGAGCCGCTCTACGGCTATCCGCAGGCGTTCTTCCCGATTATTCAGGGCTGTGTCTATCCCGACTTGCGCCTGCAGAGCGTCGAACACGCCGCGGCCCTCGACCGGGAGGGATATGCCATCGGCGGCCTGGCCGTCGGGGAACCCACCGAGAAGATGTATGAAATGCTGGAGCTGGTCTGCCCTGTCCTTCCCGCGGACAAACCCCGTTACCTGATGGGGGTGGGCACGCCGGCCAACCTTCTCGAGGCCATTGCCCGTGGAGTGGACATGTTCGACTGCGTAATGCCCACGCGCAACGGCCGCAACGGAATGCTCTTTACCTGGGACGGCGTGATGAACATGCGCAACGCCCGCTGGGCGCAGGATTTTTCCGAGATTGACCCGAAGGGCACGTCCTTCGTGGACCACGCCTATACGAAAGCCTATCTGCGGCATCTTTTCATTGCCGGTGAGATGTTCGCCGCGCAGATTGCCAGCGAACACAATCTGGCCTTTTATCTCGATCTGGTCCGTACGGCCCGCACCCATATCGAGGCGGGGGATTTCCTCGCCTGGAAAAACGCCGTCGTACCCCAATTGATGCAGCGCGTATGAGTTTCCCCCTGAAAAAACTCGACTGGTATATCATGAGGAGGTTCATCCTGACCTTCTTCGTGGCCATCCTGCTGATCATCGGGATTGTCATCATTTTCGACGTCAGTGAGAAAATCGACAACTTCGTCGAGCACGAGGCTCCCTTGAGCGCCATCATTCTCGATTATTACGTGAATTTCGTCCCGTACTTCATCAACATGTTCAGTCCGCTGTTCGTGTTTATTACGGTGATATTCTTCACGTCGAAGATGGCCCAGAACTCCGAAATCGTCGCCATTCTCTCCTGCGGCATCAGTTTCCACCGGATGATGGTGCCCTATTTCATTTCGGCCGCCATTATCGCTGCTATGTCCCTGAGCCTCAACCTTTTCATTATTCCGCAGGCCAACGAGACCCGGCTGGAGTTTGAGGCAAAGTATGTCAAGCAGCCCTCGGCCCTGGCCGGTCAGAACGTGCACTATCAGATATCTCCGGGCGAATTTGTTTTCGTGGAGGGATTCAGTTCCTGGAACAATACCGCGTACAAGTTTACCCTCGAGCGCATCGAGCACGGCCGGCTGGTCTCCAAGCTTTCCGCCGAAACGGCCGTGTGGGATACGACCTTTGGCGGCTGGCGGCTGAACAAATATTTCATCCGCGACTACATGGATGATATGGAAGACGACATCCGCAGCGGCAATCAGATCGATACGGTAATCAACCTCACGGTGGATGATTTCTATCTCAACAAGGACATGGTGGAACGCCTGAGCCAGAAGCGCCTCAGCCAGCTGATCCAGACCCAGCGCATGCGGGGAGACTCCAACGTCATGTACGCGGAAATCGAGCAGCACAACCGCTGGTCCCTGCCCTTCTCGGCATTTATCCTGACGATTATCGGGGTGTCCCTGTCTTCGAAAAAACGACGCGGCGGCATCGGCTGGAACATAGCCATCGGTATCGCCCTGAGTTTTTCCTACATCCTCTTCATGCGCTTCAGCCAGATGTTCGTCTATACGGCTACGCTTCCGGCTTATATCGCCATTTGGCTGCCGAATCTGGTCTTTGCCATCATCGCGGCCGTGCTGTACAAGGTGGCGCCGAAGTAGGCGTCGCGTTCAATCGGGAAACTTATTTCAGTACGAGTTCGACCGGACAATGGTCCGAGCCGAAAATGTCGTTGCGAATCTCCGTTTGGGCGATGCGCGGGGTCAGATCGGCCTTGCCGAGTCCCGGTCCGGAAACGAGAAAATAATCGATGCGCCAGCCGGCATTCCGCTCCCGGGCGTTCATCCGGTACGACCACCAGGAATACTTTATTTCTTCCGGGTGCTGATAGCGCCAGCTGTCCACGAAACCGGACGCGAGCAGCGCGCTCATTTTGGCGCGTTCCTCGTCGGTGAAACCGGCGTTGAGGTGGTTGGTGGACGGGTTCTTCAGGTCGATTTCCTGATGGGCCACGTTCATGTCCCCGCAGACGATTACGCCCTTTTTCGCGGCGAGCGAAAGCAGATAGGCCCGGAAGTCGTCCTCCCACTTCTGCCGGTACTCCAGCCGGCGAAGGCCGTCCTGAGAGTTGGGAACATAGACGTTGACAAGGTAGAATTCTTCCGTCTCCATGGTGATGACGCGCCCTTCACTGTCGTGCTCGGGAAGGCCGATGCCGTAAGACACGGAAAGGGGACTGATGCGCGAATAAATGGCGGTGCCGGAATAGCCCTTTTTCTCGGCATAGTTCCAAAACGACTGATAGCCGAGGAATTCGAGGTCAATCTGCCCGGCTTGGAGCTTGGTCTCCTGCAGGCAGACGAAATCCGCGTCGAAGGCTTCGAAGATTTCGGGAAAGCCTTTTCCGCAGACGGCCCGCAGGCCGTTGACGTTCCAACTGACGAATTTCATTATTCGAGGGTCCAGCTTGCTCCGTCCTTGCCGTCCTTGACGCAGATGCCGAGGGCTTTGAGGGCGTCGCGAATCTTGTCCGAGGTAGCCCAGTCTTTATTCTCACGGGCGGTTTTACGCTCTTCCAGCACGAGATCCATCAGACCGGCGATGACGCTTCCCTGTTTGTCGGAGCCGTTTTCCTCGTCCCTGAGGCCGAGGACGCCGAAGACGATGTCGTCGAAGAGCTGGCAGAGGGCGTCGAGGTCGTTCTTGGAGAGCGAGAGCTTGCCGTCTTTGGCCGAGTTGATAATCCGGACCGCCTCGAAAAGGTTGGAGAGGGCGATCGGGGTGTTCAAGTCGTCGCAGAGCGCCTCGTAAATGCCGTCGAAAATCTTGACGATTTCCGCATTGTCGGCCTGGCAACGCTCGGGGGCGACGGCGCTCGAGACTTCACCGTAGGGCAGGGCGGGCGCCTTGCGAGAGGCCATTGCGTAAAGGTCTTTCCCGGCCTGGAGCAGGCGTTTGAGCGCCTTTTCGGCGGCCTGGAGTGCTTCGTTGCTGAAGTCCAGCGTGCCGCGGTAATGGGCCTGGAGGATGAAGAAACGGACGGTCATCGGGCTGTACGCCTGCTCGAGTTTCGGATGGTCGCCGGCGAAAAGCTGGGGCAGGGTGATAAAGTTGCCCAGCGACTTGCCCATTTTCTGTCCGTTAATCGTAATCATGTTGTTGTGCACCCAATAGTGCACGCCCTGCGTGCCGCGGGAAGCGACGTTCTGGGCGATTTCGCACTCGTGGTGGGGGAAGAGCAGGTCCATGCCGCCGCCGTGGATGTCAAACTCGCGGCCGAGGTATTTTTCGCCCATGACCGAGCACTCCAGGTGCCAGCCGGGGAAACCCTCGCCCCAGGGGGAAGGCCAGCGCATGATGTGCTGGGGCTCCGCCTTTTTCCAAATGGCGAAATCGTAAGGGGCGCGCTTGTCGCTCTGACCGTCGAGGTTGCGCGTGCCCTCGAGGGTGTCGTCGAGGTTGCGGCCCGAGAGAATGCCGTAGTGGTGGTCTTTGTTGTATTTCTGCACGTCGAAATAGACGCTGCCGTTGCTTTCGTACGCATAGCCGCTCTCGAGGATGGCCTTGACGGCCTCAATCTGCTCGACGATGTGGCCGGATGCCCGCGGCTCGATGGAAGGGGGAGCCACGTTCAACTGACGCATGGCCTCGTGGTAGCGGAGGGTGCAGGCCTGGACCACTTCCATCGGTTCCAGCTGCTCCAGCCGCGCTTTCTTTGCAATCTTATCTTCCCCTTCATCGGCGTCGTGCTCAAGATGGCCTACGTCCGTGATGTTGCGGACATAGCGCACCTTGTAACCCAGGTGCCGCAGAAACTTGGTCAATACATCGTAGGTAACCCCCGGGCGCGCGTGGCCCAGGTGGGCGTCTCCATACACGGTAGGACCGCAGACATAGATGCCGACATGTCCCGGATGGATGGGCTTGAACAGTTCTTTCTGGCGGGAAAGCGTGTTTGTGATGAATAAATCTCTCATAGGGCTGCAAAATTAGCAATTTTTTTTGTATCTTTGTCTGCTATGTTGAATTTGAAGGAATATCTGCGCCGCCGGATTCTCGACCGTGTTTCCTACAAGGGACCGACCGGTCTGGTCCCGCTCAAGGGGATGAAACACGCGACCATCCTGCTGGATACTTCCACGCCCCGGCTTTTTGATTTTCAGGAGTCCCTGCGCAAGTTTTTCGATGCCTACGGTATCGCCAGCGCCTTCTATTTCCTGAATTTGGGCAAGGAAGAGACCCCGGCTCCCCAGTTTTCCCTCCCGGCCAGCACCCTTTCGAAAAATCAGCTTTCCGGCTATACCAAGCGGCCGCAGCTCGACAAGTTCAACCCGGCCTTTTTCAAGAAATGCGACATCTTCGTTTCGTTCTCACGGGAAGATATCTTTCCCCACAAGTATCTCTGTGTCGCCATACCCGCCGATTTCAAGGTGGGGCCGTTCAACGACCCGGAATATAAGTTCAACCTCGTCCTTTCCGCCTCCGACGCTCCGTCGATGCTATCCTGCCTGAAGGACATGCTGACCAAGATTGCCTAAGCATGAAGAAAGCGTTGCTGACAGGTCTCAAAGGTTTCGGCATGGGAGCGGCCAATGTGGTCCCCGGGGTTTCGGGCGGCACGGTGGCCCTGCTGACGGGCATTTATGGCGAGATTGTCGCGGCGCTGGATTCCCTCACGCAGGGAAGGACCTGGAAGGCCTTGTTCCAAGGCCGTTGGAAGGATTTCTGGCAGGCGGTTCGCGGATCATTTTTGCTGCCGCTCGGAGTCGGTGTGGTGCTCAGCGTGCTTTCGCTGGCCAAACTGATGGTCTGGCTGATGGGGGCTTACCCGGTTCAGGTCTGGGCGTTTTTCTTCGGGCTGATTCTCGCCTCCGCGTTCGTGCTGCTTCGGGATATTTCATCCTGGAGGGGACGGGACGTACTGCTGGCGCTGCTGGGTTTGGGGCTCGGCGTCTGGGTGTGTACGCTCGACGCGCTCAGCGGAACCCCCGATGCGCCCTGGTATATCTTCCTTTGCGGCGCCGTTTCCGTCTGTACGATGATTCTGCCCGGCGTTTCCGGCAGCTTCGTGCTTCTTGTGCTGGACAAATATGAATATGTCATGAAGGCGATCGATCCGGCCCATTTCAACCTTCCGGTCGTGGTCGTCTTCGCGCTGGGCTGCGTCGTGGGCCTGCTGGCTTTCGCCAAATTCCTGCATTGGCTGCTCGGCAAGTGGGAAAAGCAGACAATGATTGTTCTGCTGGGCTTCATCCTCGGTTCGCTGGTCAAGGTCTGGCCCTGGAGCAATCCCGAAGCCCTCGTCGAGGCCGGCGTCATCACCGACCCCTCGCAGGCGGCTGCCCTTCCCCTCTGGCCTTCCGCCCTGCTCTGGTCGCTGGCTGGCCTGGCCCTTGTCGTCGCCCTGGAGTTTTCCACCCCCAAAAAGCAATCTAATCAATAAACAATACAAGTAATGGCTAATTTCTTTTCATTTTTCAGGACGAGCGCTCCCGTTGCCGTAAAGGTGGCCCCCGAGAAGGCGGACCGTACCTACAAGAGCCTGCGGATGCAGACCTTCCTGGCCGGAACCTTCGGCTATGCGCTCTACTATGTCTGCCGCCTGTCGATGGGCGTGATGAAGCAGCCGCTGATCGATGCCGGGCTGCTGAACGCTTCGCAGCTCGGTATCATCGGCGCCTGCCTTTTCTGGGCCTATGCCGCCGGTAAGCTGGTCAACGGCTTCCTCGCAGACTCGTCCAACATCAAACGCTTCATGGCGGCCGGTCTGGTCGTTTCCGCCATCGTCAACTTCATGATGGGCGTCGTCGGTGCCACGGCCGTGGAGGCGGGTATGTCCAATGCCTTCATTTTCGTGCTCTTCGCCATTATGTGGGGTATCAACGGATGGAGTCAGTCCATGGGCGCACCTCCTGCCATCATCGGCCTTTCAAGGTGGTATCCGCTCAAGATACGTGGCACCTATTACGGCTTCTTCAGCGCATCCCACAACCTCGGTGAAGGCCTTTCCTTCATTTTCGTGGGCTCCATCGTAGCCGCCTTCGGCTGGAAATGGGGTTTCTTCGGCGCTGCGATTGCCGGTGTCATCGGCGTGGTGCTGATTCTCCTCTTCCTCCACGACACCCCCGAAAGCAAGGGACTGGCTCCGATTGAGGTCCTCAGCGGCGAAAAGACGCAGGAACAATACGACCGCGATCACGCCGAGGCCCTCGCTCATGCTTCCGAGGCCGAAGAGGCCGCTGCCGCCCAGGCTGCCGAGACCAAGCGCCTGCAGGCTGCCGTCATCCGCAACCCGGGTGTGTGGATTCTTGCCCTCGCGAGCGCCTTCATGTACATGAGCCGTTACGCCATCAACGAATGGGGCGTCATCTTCCTCCAGGAAGCCAGAGGCTATGAACTGGGTGAAGCCGCCGCCATCATCGGTATCAATCCCGTCTTCGGCATCATCGGTACGGTGGTTTCCGGCTGGCTATCCGACTTCGTCTTCAAAGGTGACCGCAAATATCCCGCGTTCGTCGCCGGTATCCTCGAAGCCATCGCCCTCGCGCTCTTCCTCTTCGGCCCCGGAGAGAAATGGGCCATCGTCACCTCCATGGTGCTCTTCGGCGTCGCCATCGGTGTGCTGATTGCCTTCCTCGGCGGTCTGATGGCCGTGGATATCGTGCCCCGCAAGGCCACCGGTGCCGCCCTCGGTATCGTGGGTATGGCTTCCTATGCCGCCGCCGGTCTGCAGAATGTGGTGACCGGTCTGCTGCTGGACAAAAACCTCTATTTCAGCGAGACGCTGGGCAAACAGGTTCATGACTTTACGGCCGCTTCCTGGTTCTGGATCGGTGCCGCGGTGATATCCTTCATGCTGCCCGTGCTGAACTGGAACCGCAAACAGGCGGATATTTAATCTTTCTATTGAAAGAGGCGAAAGATGAAATTTACGATTCACTACGAAACCCGTTGGGGGGAAAACCTGGTTCTTAGGGTGGGCGAAAAAGCCTACCCTATGAACTATATATCCGACGGTCTCTGGGAGGTGGAACTTCCCGCCAGAGCCCTGAAAGAGGGGGACGAGTACTACTACGAAATCGTGCAAGGCGGTCTGCACACCCGTCACGAGTGGCACACCCACTTATTCAAGAAGCCTTCTGGCAAGGCACCCGTCGAGGATGTCTGGTCAGACAAGACCGGCTGGAGAGGCGCGGGGACAGCCATCCCAGTTTTTTCCCTGCGTACCTCCCGTGATTTCGGCGTAGGGGAGTTCGAAGACCTCATTCCGCTGGTGGACTGGGCCGCTGCGACCGGTCAGTCGTTCATCCAGCTGCTGCCCGTCAACGACACGACGATGTCGCACAGCTGGCAGGACAGTTATCCCTACAACGCCAACTCTTCTTTCGCCCTTCATCCCATGTACCTCCACCTGCCGGGTATCGGCATTTCGGAGGATGACGCCTATGTCCGCAAACAGAAGGAGCTGAACGCATCTCCTTTTGTGGATTATGAAAATGTCAACGCGGCCAAGTGGGAATACATCCGTCAGGCGTTCAAGACCACCTTCCGCGCCCTCTCCGGTCGGAAGGAATACAAGGATTTTGTGGTATCCAACGCTCAGTGGCTGCTTCCCTACGCCGCTTTCTGCGTACTGCGCGACGAGAACGGGACGGCCGACTACAGCCGCTGGAAATGCTGTTCCAAATACAAAGCCAAAGCCGTAGGGGAGTACATCGGGGCCCATCGCGAGGAGGTGGACCTGCACTGTTTCGTGCAGTATCACCTGCACCGTCAGTTGAAAACCGTACGGGATTACGCCCACGGCAAGGGTGTCTATCTCAAGGGGGATCTTCCCATCGGCGTGAGCCGGACCAGTGCCGACGCCTGGGTGAACCCCAAACTTTTCAACCTGGATTCCCAGGCCGGTGCGCCGCCCGACTATTTCTCCCGCGACGGCCAGAACTGGAGTTTTCCGACCTACAACTGGGACGAAATGGCCAAGGACGGCTACGCCTGGTGGAAGAGCCGTCTGGGAAAGATGGCGGAGTATTTCGATGCCTACCGTATCGACCATATCCTCGGTTTTTTCCGCATCTGGGAGATTCCCGTGCCTTTCCAGAGCGGTCTGGAAGGCCATTTCTCTCCGGCGCTTCCTTATTCTACACAGGAACTGAAGGACATGGGGCTGGGCTTCAAGAACGCCTTCAAGCTCTTTGTGGAGGATCCCCGTCAAAAAGGAATGTGGCATCCGCGCATCGGTGCCAAGGCCCAACAGGAATACCGCGACCTTTACGGCGACGCCCTGCATACCTTCGACTGGCTCTATGACGATTTCTTCTATCGCCGGCACAATGAATTCTGGCGGGGAAAAGCGACGCAGCGCCTCTCTACCCTGCTGGGTTCCTCTTCCATGCTGGCCTGCGGAGAAGACCTCGGCATGATTCCTTCCTGCGTGCCGGAAGTGATGCATCAATTGAATATCCTCTCGCTGGAAATGCCCCGTATGCCGAAGAACCCCGGAGAGCAGTACGCCAACCCCGCTTCTTTCCCGTACTTCAGCGTCTGTACCACCTCCAGTCACGACATGTCGCCGCTGCGGATGTGGTGGGAGGAGTATTACGACCAGACGGCCGCCTACTATTACCATCAGTTGCACCGGGGTGGGGACGTGCCCCCTTCGCTGCCCGTGGACTGTGCGGAGCAGATTCTCTCCCAGGTGCTTTCCGCTCCCTCGATGCTCTGCATCCTGCCCCTGCAGGACTGGCTCTCCGTGA
This sequence comes from Bacteroidales bacterium, assembly GCA_017961345.1. GTDB lineage: Bacteria > Bacteroidota > Bacteroidia > Bacteroidales > UBA932 > Cryptobacteroides. Next base: position 20,509 of record JAGCXP010000040.1, read on the forward strand.
GCCCGGCTTTGCGGGCCCCCGATCCCAAGAGCGAACGGATCAACGATCCGGCCAACTCGCGTCATTTCTGGCGTTATCGCCTGCACGTCAGTCTGGAAAAACTCGCTGCAGACCCGGACTTTTCCAAGAAAGTGGCGGAGCTGATCAAAGCCGGCGGAAGGACGCCTGAAGAGGCTCGGAAATAACGCCTCTCTTTTCTAAAAATTTCGTAACTTTGCCGGGTTTTTGAAAAAAGCTATGGTAAAAGTTATTCTCAGCGGCTATGGCAAGATGGGCCATATGATTGAGAAGGTCCTCCTTGAGAAGGGGATTCCTCTCGTCGAAGCCAGCGAAGACATTTGTGCGACCGACCCGAAAGTGGCGGCCGAATCCGTCTGCATCGACTTTACGATGCCCGAATCTTTCCGGGCCAACTACAAGTTCCTCGCCGGGCATTTCAAGGCGGTGGTCGTGGGTACGACCGGCTGGAACGACATTGCCGACGAGGTGAAGGCCTATTTTGAAAAATGCGGGACGCCGATGATTTACGCCTCGAATTTTTCCATTGGCGTGAATGTCTTTTTCGCGGCCGTGCGCCGGGCTTCCGAACTGCTGAAAGGCCAGCCGTACCAGCCCTACATCGAAGAAAAGCACCACATTCACAAACTGGACGCTCCCTCCGGAACGGCCAAGAGTCTGGGAGCGCTCGTCGAGCAGGGAATGGGCGTCAATCCTGATATCGTGGCGGTGCGTGCCGGTGAGATTCCGGGCATTCACAGCGTCAGTTTCGAGGGTGTGTGTGACCGTCTGACTTTTACCCACGAAGCCTTTTCCCGTGAAGGATTCGCCCGCGGCGCCGTTGAGGCGGCCCTGATGACCGAAGGCCTGCAGGGAGTTCATGAATTCAGTGAATTGTTTTTGAAATAGATATGGCACGACTGCAAGGTTGCGGGACAGCGTTGCTGACCCCCTTCAAGAAAGACGGAAGCGTAGATTATGAGGCTTTCGCCGCATCGGTGGACCGTCAGGTAGCCGCCGGCATCCATTTTCTGGTACCCCTCGGAACGACCGGGGAAACGCCCTGCCTTACGGTGGAGGAGCGTATCGAGGTGCTGCGCATTGCGAAAGCGCACGCCGCCGGCCGCCCGATTGTCGTCGGTGGCGGCACCAATTCCCTGGAGGAAACGAAAAAGAGCATGGCCCTGCTGGAGCCCTATGGCCCGGACTATTTCCTGATTGTGGTTCCCTACTACAACAAACCTACGCAGAAAGGTCTCTACGAGTATTACAAGGCGGTCGCCGAGTCGACGTCCGTGCCCATTATTATCTATAATGTCCCCGGCCGTACGGGTGCCAACATCACGGCGGAGACCACCCTGGCCCTTGCGCGCGAAGTCAAGAACATCGTGGCGGTCAAGGAGGCGTCGGGCAACTACGCCCAGATTTCCCGCATCATCCGCGATGCCCCCGAAGGATTCAGCGTGCTCAGCGGCAACGACGACGAGACTCTCTCCCTGATGGCTACCGGTGCCCAGGGCATCATCAGCGTCGCGTCCAACATTGCTCCCGAGAAGATGGTCGCCCTTACCGAGGCGCTCCAGAAAGACGATATGGCTACGGCCCGCAAAATCCACTACGCGTTGATGCCGCTCTTCAAGGCCTGCTTCGTCGAGAGCAATCCGATCCCCGCCAAAGCGGCCATGTCGCTGCTCGGCCTAATGGAGAACACCCTCCGTCTTCCCCTCGTTCCTGCCAGTGAGTCCACCATGGAACTCATGAAGCAGACCCTCGACAATCTGAACGCGTAAAGCGCCTCCCCCTTCTCCGCTCGCAGCATTCCGCCACTCGCTCGCCGCTATCGCACACTGCGCTTACTCAACCCAACCGGCGGCGAAAAGGTCGACCATGGGGCGCATGGGGGAGTTGGTGATCAGGCGAATCATCAGTAACTGTTCGCCTTTGGGGAGGTTCTTGGTGTTGATACGGGCGGTAAGGGTAGCGCTTTCGCCGGGCCTGATAACGGTCACTTCACCACCTTTGGTGGCAGAACTGAGGGCGGAAGGATTGCCGATTGCCAGTTTTTTTCCGGAAGAGAGGACGACCCGGCAGTCGGAGACGCCCTTGTCAAGATCGAACTTGTAGAGGCAGAGATCTGCCTGTCCGGCGTTCCGGAAGGAGAAACTGACCTCGAAAGTATCACCCGTCTTTTTCTTCCCGAATGAATAACTGCTGCCCTGGAAACGCGGAAGTGCCCCCTCGTGCTTCTGCTCACGGGTGAAGGAAGAGGCATTCATCTGCGTAATTGCCCAGATGGAAATGGTGGATTTCATTTTCTTGCCATCCACGACCGGGGAGAACGAATACCAGTTCTTGCCCCAGAGCGCCTCGTCGGCCGAAACCGTAAAATCTACGCGGGCCGTTTTCCCGGCAGGAACGAGCAGGGGAAGTCCCTGGAAACGAAGCGGGGCGGGCGCATCGGCGAAATCGAGCTGAAGATCTTTTCCGGAGGTGTTGGCGACCAGGAAACACTCGCTCCGAAGTCCGCCTTGCTCCAGCGTTCCCCCTTTAATCTCCCGGTCTTTGACAGCCAGCCCACCGCCGAGCGCGATGGGATACAGTTCGCTGAGGGGAACGGGCTTGTCGTGGCAGACGCCGCGGATGGAGAGATAGAAGGGCTTGTCGGAGGCCGATACGCTGAGCGTCAGGCTCTTATCGAAGGGGTAGGGGCCATCGTCGTTTTTGTAGGTAACTTTGATTGCGGCCTGTGCGCCCGGCTTGACGACGCCCTTGGTCCAACTGGCCTGGGTGCATCCGCAGGAAGTCGTGACCTGGTTGATAATCCAGTCTTTCTTGCCGTCGTTGCGGAGGGTGAAAACGCACTCCTTCGGCCCCTCGCTGAGTTGGATGTCACCGAACTCGTAGATTTTCCGGTCGATGGAAACGCCCTCGCAAAGCCGTTCCCACGCCCCCAGGGGGAGGGAAATCAGCAGGCAGAAAAGAAGCAGAACGCGTTTCATCACAATTTCAAGATTACCTTGCAAAGATATTCAAAAATTTTGCTATTTTTGCATTGATTAAAAACTTTACGTTATGGCTTACAAAATTTCTGAAGATTGCGTGGCTTGCGGAACCTGCCAGGGCGAATGTCCTGCCGGCGCCATTTCCGAGGGCGATATCTACAAGATCGACCCCAACGTCTGCCTCGACTGCGGTACCTGCGCCGATGCTTGCCCGATGGGTGCGATTTCCCCTGCGGAATAATTTGCCCGCAAAAGAAAACGCAAAAAGGGGTTGGCCGAAATGGTCAACCCTTTTAAATTCTTTTTCGATTCATATGAAAAAAACAGTCTTCTTCCTCTTTACGCTCCTGCTCGGACTCGGTCTCCGGGCGCAGGACGAACAAAAACTGGCGACCCTTCCGGAGGACCCTGCCGTCCGCATCGGTTATCTGGACAATGGCCTTACTTATTACATAAGGTATAACGGCAAACCCGCGCAGCGTGCCGAATTCTATCTGGCCACCGATGCCGGCGCCATCCAGGAGACCCCTGACCAGGACGGTCTGGCCCATTTTCTGGAGCACATGTGTTTCAACGGCTTGAAAAACCTGCCCGGCAAGACCATGCTCGAGTATCTGCAGAGCATCGGAGCGCAGTTCGGCCGCAATATCAACGCCTCGACCGGGGTGGAACAGACCCGCTATATGCTCAACAACATTCCCGTCGTCCGCGAGGGAATTATTGACACCTGTCTGCTCGTCATGCACGATTATTCCCGTTTCGTGTTGCTGGAACAGGCGGAGATTGACGCGGAGCGTGGGGTTATTCTGGAGGAAAAACGTACGCGCAACAACGCTTCCTGGCGGATGTATGAGAAGAATAAGCCCTTCCTCTTCGGCGACAGCAAGTATGCGTACTGTACCATCATCGGCAGCGAGGAAAACCTCAAAACGTTCAAACGCGAATCCCTCGTCAACTTTTATAACAGTTGGTACCGGCCTGACAATCAGGCGCTCATCGTGGTGGGGGATATCGACCCGGACCAGATTGAGGCCAAGATAAAGGCGCTGTTTTCGGATATTCCCGCCGCGTCTTCGGCCTTGCTGAAAGAGACGATTTACGTGCCGGACAATGCCGAGCCGCTTGTCGGCATCGTGACGGATCCGGAGTATCCCTCTTCCGACATCAGCGTGCTGTATAAGTCCCGGCCGATGGAAAAGCGGCTGAACAATACGCTGTTGGCCCGGGAAGAACGCCTGAAGGATGCCGTTATCCGGCTGGCCGCTTCCGAGCGTTTCGAAGAAATCACGGCGGCCAAAGACGCCCCCTTCCTGGAGGCGGAACTCTCCATGGGGCGTCTTTGCAACACCTGCCAGGCTTTCCAGGGGAGCGTATCTTTCAAAGATGGCGCGTATGAAGCGGCATTTTCGGCGTTTATGACGGAGTTGGAGCGTTTTCGCCGCTACGGCATCACGGAAGGGGAGTTTGAGCGTGCGAAAGCCAAGTTGATGAATGCCTACGAAAAGGCGGTCAAGAGTGCGGACAGTCGCAAAAATGCTGATTTTGTCAAGCCGCTGCTTGCCCATTTCTTCAAGAACGAACCGATTCCTACGCCCGAGGTGGCTCTGGAAGCGGCCCGTCAACTGTTTGACGGCCCGGTAACGCTCGCGACTGTCAACGATTTGCTTCGTTCCCGTTTCACCCAAGAGAACGTCGTCATTCTATATAATGGCCCTGAAAAGGTGCCTGCCCCCTCGGACACCCTGCTGCTGGGAATTTTCGCCGCCGCTGAGACGGCGCAGGTGAGTGCGCCCAAGGAGACGAGTGTGCGGACGGAATTGATTGGCGGGAAACTGAAGGCGGGCAAAGTCCGGAAGGAAGAAGGCGGACTCTACGGCTCGACGGTCTGGACGCTCTCCAATGGGGTAACGGTGGTTGTCAAACCGACGGATTTCCAGAAGAACCAGGTGCTGATCCGCCTGGTCAGGGACGGAGGGCTCTCCCGGATTCCGGATGCGGACCTGCTCTCCTTTGATGAAGACATCCTCTCCGCCTTTGATAAATATGCCGGGGTGGGGGACTTTACTTCCTCCGAACTCTCCAAGGCGCTTTCCGGCAAGAGCCTCTCGATGGCGCCCTTCTTCGACAACTATCAGCACGGGGTGAGCGGACAGTCGGCCCCCAAAGACCTGGAGACCGCGTTCCAGTTGCTCTATTTGTACTACACTTCGCCCCGTCTGCGTGCGGAAGACTATCAGATGGCCTTGGATTATCTCCGCCCGGTCCTGACGAATGCCGCCCAGACGCCCGAGTATCAGTTCTCCCAGCGCCTGTCAGACCGTCTGTATGGCGGCAATCCCCGCGCGCGCGTCCTTTCTCCGGAAGATTTGGACAAAGCCTCCGTTGAGGCGCTCCGTCGGGGCTGGAAAAAACTCTTTTCCGGGGCGAACGGCGCTACCTTATATATTATAGGGGATGTGAATGCGCAACAACTCAGGCCGCTGGTTGAAAAATATGTGGCTTCGCTGCCCAAAGGCTGCGGAAAGACAAGCCGTAAGGATAACGGGCTCCGCAAAGTGGAAGGCGAGGTGATCGACGCTTTCGAAACGGTGATGACAACCCCCAAGGTGGAGGTTTGCCAGGTGGTTCACGCGCTGCGTCCCTACAGTGTGGCTGCGGATGTGGAACTGGAGGCGGCACGATACATCCTCCGGATGGTTTATACGGATGTTCTTCGCGAGGAAATGGGCGGAACCTACGGTGCCGGCGTTGGGGCGGCAGCCCGGCGTTATCCCGAGCAAAGGGCCCATCTTCAGGTTTCCTTCGATACCAATGTGGCCCAGGCCGATACGATGTGCAAGGTCGCGCGGGCCTGTCTGGAGAAACTCGCCGATCCGGCCGGCATTTCACCCGTCTTTTTCGACCGCACGGCCCGGAACTTCAAAAAGATGATTCCGGAACGGCGGATTTCCAACAGCTACTGGCTGTCCTGCCTGCAGCGCTGGAGAGAGTATGACGAGGATTACGATGCCCTGTATGAACAGGCTGTCGATGCTCTGCAGGTGGAAAATGTGGCCAAAGTGTTCCGGGATTTCTGCGACTCCGGCAATTTCTTCCAACTGGTGATGCGTCCGAAGACATGGTAGATATCGGAAACCTTAAAATCTTTGCGGCCGTTGCGGATTGCGGCGGCTTCTCCAAGGCGGGGGAAGCGCTTGGCGTGAGCCAGAGCGCGGTGAGCCAAAGCATAGCCCAATTGGAAAAACACTATGGGATCAGCCTGTTCGACCGCAGCGACCGCAAGCATATCCGTCTCACGCCCAAAGGCGAGGTTTTGCTCGCCCATGCCCGGGAAATGCTCTCCGAGAGCGACAGACTGGACTTTATCTTCGACCATTATGATGAAATCATTGAGTTTGAATCTCTGAAGATTGCCTTCGACCCTTCCGTGGTTTCGACCTGGGCATCCCCCCTTCTTTCAGCCCTATTTTCTATCAATCCGATGCTGCAAGCGTTCACGTGCACGCAAATTGGCGGCGTCGAGGCGGACGTCTATTTGGGGACGGATTCGATCGAATTTTCCGAGTCGTTCCGCGATCATCCGCTCGCTCTCTGGATGAAAAAATTTTTTGAAAAAAATTAAAAAAAGTTTGCAGATATAAATAAAATGTGTACCTTTGCAGTGGATTTGGCAGGGAAACCGTTCGGAATTACCTCCAAGTCTATTGGTTATTAGTTTTAGTGTTATTAATTATGTGGTTAGAATGAGCTTGCGCGCGGGATGCGTCCGAGCTCTTTTTTTTGTCCCAAATCGTCCCAATTTCAAAAAGTGCACGCAAATGCACGCAGAAATGTGCACGCGCACGCACTTGCAAAATGGGGCAAAATGCATATATTTGCATTGAAATCGTATTTGTCTTTAACCGGCTATGGTAGAATATCAAAGCAAGCACGGCATTGTCCGCAAAGATCCCTATACGCTCTACATGTCCTTCGTGGATATGCGCAACTTTGTCCAGATGCTCCCCGAAGACAAAAGGGAGATGGTCAAGGCCGATTATGACAGCATTTTGATTTCGGCCCAGGGCTACGAGGTCGGAGCGAAAGTTTTCTCCCGCACGCCCTATAGCCGGATTGAACTCGTGGATTACGGCGCTCCCTTCGCATTTAAGATTACCCTTTCTTTCGACGCCAACGGCCGGTTGGGGGAGACGGATTTTTCCATCAAGGTGGAAGCAGATCTCAATTTCATGATGAAAATGATGCTCGGGAGCAAGATTCAGGAGGGGCTGGACAAGATTGTGGACGGCCTCGTCGCGGTCAGTGAAGGGCGGATACCGGAGGGCGTGGACCCTGAAATGCTCAAACATTTCAAAGCTTGAACGGATGACGTTGCCGCAGGAGTTTTGGGAACTCTTTGAGGCGGCCCTGAGTGGGGCTGCCGGCGACGAGCAGCCTCAGTCTGAAATCAGAAAACGTTTTGAAACGGCGCTGGACGGGGAGTCTCCCGCCTGCGTGCGGCTCAATCCCTGGAAAAAGGCGACCCTCCCCATTTTGGAGGGCGCACGGCAGATTCCCTGGTCGCCGGAAGGCTGGCAACTGGTCAAACGTCCGATCTTTACGCTCCATCCGCTGTTTCACGCGGGCGCGTACTATGTGCAGGATGCATCCTCGATGTTTATCGGGGCCGTGCTCCGTCGTATTTTGCGACTCCCCGAGATGCAACAACGGGCGGAAAAAGGCCCCTTGCGCGTTTTGGACCTCTGTGCGGCGCCCGGCGGCAAGACCACCGATGCGGCCGCATCGCTTCGGGAGGCCTATGGAGACGGTTTTTCCCTGCTCTCCAACGAAGTGGTGCCCAAACGGGCCGCCATCCTGCGGGACAATGTGGAAGTTTGGGGCGACCCCTGCGTATCCGTATCCAGCCTCCAGCCGGCAAAACTGGGTGCGCTCAAGGAGGCGTTCGATATCATCCTCGTCGATGCACCCTGCTCGGGTGAGGGAATGTTCCGGAAAGAGCCGCAGGCTGCCAGTCAGTGGAGCCTTCGCAAAGTGGACGACTGTGCCGCGCTGCAGCGAAAAATCCTCTCCGATATCGCGCCGGCCCTCGCTCCGGGCGGATATCTGATTTATTCTACCTGTACCTACAATCCCCGTGAAAACGAAGGCAGTGTCGCGTCGCTGCTGGAAAATCCCGAATTTGAGGCGCTTAATCTGCGCTCTTTGATGGCCTCCGAGATGGCTAAGGCTGCCGAGGCGGGGGAGTCGTTGCTTTGGTCTTCGCTGCAGGGGGAGCATTCCGGCGCCAGCGCCGTCCGGCTTGTGCCCGGGCTTGTCCACGGCGAGGGACAGTTTTGTGCGTTGCTGCATAAAAACGCCAGAGGGGGCTGCGCCCCAGCGCGTATAAAGGTTCCCGAAGGTTGTGTAACCTCCCCTGCCGCATCGCGTGAGTGTCCGACATCCTATATTATAGATCGGGAAAAGTATCCGAACGTGGCGGTGGACAAACAGACGGCGCTGAATTATTTGCACGGGGACAGCCTCGTGTTGCCGGGCGCACCAATGGGACAGTTGCTGTTGACGTATAAGGATATTCCGCTGGGCTATGTGAAGAACATCGGAACGCGTTGCAACAACCTCTATCCGAAATCCCGGCGCATTAAAATCGACGTGACCCTATGACCGCCCCCGCTTTCATCGCCTCGCGCCTGCGTTTCAAAGGACGCCTTCCGCTGCTCTGCATTGCGCTGAGTTTCTTTGTCATCATCCTGGCGGTGGCGATTTCCGGCGGCTTCCGCTATGAAATCCGTCGCGGAGTGGGAGCGATTTCGGGGGATTTGCAGATTGTGCCCCAGAAGCAGAGCCTATTCGGGGAGGAGGTGGCCCTTGAGCGTCATCCTTCCTGGCTGGAACATGTACAGAATCATCCGGCGGTGGAGGAGGTGGTGCCCGTGATTGACCGCATCGGCATTATCCGGACCACCCCGACGCCGGCCGGGGAGGGCGGCGCTTTGACGGATTCTCCTGCCGCTCCCGACATGCAGGGCGTGCTGTTCAAGGGGATGCCGGGCGGTGCGGACAGCAGTGGCTGCGTGCGGATGCCCCGGCAACTGGCCGAGCGGCTGCGCCTGAGCGAAGGGGAAAAAATAACCGTGTATTTTATCGGAGAGAAGACGAAGGCACGCCGCTTTACCATTGAAAGTCTGTATGAAAGCATCCTGGATGCGGACGACAAAATGGTGGTGTACCTGCCCCTGGAGGACCTTCAGCGGGTGAACGGCTGGACTGCGGAGCAGGTCTCCTCGTTCGAAGTGCAGCTCAAAGACGCCTACAAGGATCCGGAAGGGCAGCAGGAGGCCAAGGGGGCCGTCGGCAGCCTGCTTTTCCTCTACACGCCGGAGGGGGAAACGCCGGTGTGGTGCCAATCCTCCGCCGACCGCTATCCCCAACTTTTCGACTGGCTCACCCTGATTGATTCCAATGTGGTGTTCATTCTGATTCTGATGGTCATCGTGGCCGGATTCAACATGATTTCCGGGCTGCTGATTCTGCTTTTCGAGAGCACTTCGGCCATCGGAACCTTCAAGGCCTTCGGGATGCGGGACCGGGATATCCGGAAGGTTTATCTGCGGCTTTCCGCTGATATTGTTTTCAAGGGACTCGTCTATGGCAACGCCGCCGCCCTGCTTCTCTGCGCGCTGCAGGATAGGTTCCATTTGCTGAAACTGGACCCGGTCAACTACTTTGTTTCCTTCGTTCCGGTCCATATCCAGTGGCCGGTGCTGCTGACGGCCGATCTGGTGGCCTTCGCCGCCATCGTCCTGCTGCTCCAGCTGCCCTGTACCTTCATTTCCAAGGTGGATCCCGCCCAGACGATGCGGATGGAATAATCATCCGTCTTTTGCCAAAAAATTTGTACCTTTGCGGCTCTTAAAACCAGAGAGCTATGTTCGAAGATATCGCTTACTGTTCAGACAAGTACCAGTACACCATGGGAAAGTCGTTCTTCGACTGCGGGAAAGCTGAGCAGATTGCCGTTTTCAATCTCTTTTATCGCAAAGCCCCCGAAAACAACAACTGGGCCGTCGTCAGCGGAACGGATGAGGTGCTGGAAATGATTGACGGCCTGGGCGGAAAGGACGAAGCCTGGTTTGAACGCTTTCTGCCCGGCGATGAGTATCGTGAATTCCGTCAGTATCTGGCCTCTATGCGTTTCACCGGCGACGTGTACGCGATGAAGGAAGGGGAGATTGCTTTTCCTTCCGAGCCGATTGTGACCGTCGTGGCTCCGCTGGTGCAGGCCCAGGTGCTCGAGACGCCGATGCTCTGCATCATGAACCATCAGATGGCCGTCGCGACCAAGGCCTCCCGCGTCTGCCGCGCCACCAACAAGCCTGTCAGTGAGTTCGGTTCCCGTCGGGCCCACGGCCCCTGGGCTGCCGTTTATGGCGCCAAGGCCGCCGTCATCGCCGGCTGCGCGAATACCTCCAATATCCTGACCGGGATTCATTGGGCCTGCGGCTCCACCGGGACGATGGCCCACAGTTACGTGACTTCCTTCGGCTGCAGCGTGGAAGGGGAGTACCAGTCTTTTGACCGCTACATCCGTTCCCACCGCGGTGAGCCCCTGATTCTGCTGATCGATACCTACGACAGTCTGGGCTGCGGCCTTCGCAATGCCATCCGTGCTTTCCGGGAAAACGGCATCGACGACGGCTACAAGCCCCTCTACGGCGTTCGCCTGGATAGCGGCGACCTGGCTTACCTTTCCGCCGAAGTGCGTTCCATCCTCGACGAGGAAGGCATGAAGGCGTGCAAGGTGTTTGCCACCAATTCCCTCGACGAATACCTGATTGCCGACCTCGAACGGCAGGGCGCCTGCATTGACGCGTACGGCGTGGGCGATGCCATCGCCACCTCCAATGCCAATCCCTGTTTCGGCAACGTGTATAAACTGGTGCAGATAGATGGAGAACCCGTTCTTAAACGCTCCGAAGACCGCACCAAACTGATTAACCCCGGCTTCCAGCTCACCTGGCGCATCAGCAAGAACTACCCCGAGGGGGAACTCTTCAAGGCCGACGTGACCTGCCTGCGCGGCGATTCCCTGGACGGGAAAATCGCCTCCGGCGAGGCCTTTACCATCTGCGACGAGCACGACCGCTACAAGAGCAAGACCTTCGAAAAGGACGGCTATCAGGCCTATGTGCTCCAACCCAAGATGATTGAAAACGGGAAACGCATCGCCCCCCGCAGGACGCTTGCCGAAAAGAAAGCTTATTACGAGGCCTGTCTCAAGCGTTTCAGTCCGAGCGAGCGGCGTCTGATTAATCCCCACTACTACAAGGTGGATATTTCCGACGACCTCTACAATACCAAATCTGAAATAATCGACCGTCTTGTCAAAGACATTAAATCTCATTTTACCGATGAAAAAACTCGTTAAACTTGCATTGGCCCTCATCCTGCCTGTGGCCTGCTCTGCTCCTCAAACCGTGAAAATGGAAAAAGACTCCGCCCTCGTCGTCGTGGACATGCTCTACGACTTCATCGACGGCTCCCTCGCCTGCGGAAACGCCGAAGAGGCCGTCGCCTATGTCAAAACCCTCATTGACGAAAACCAGTGCCAGCCGCTGTTCATTTGCGACCATCATCCCGCCGACCACTCCTCCTTCAAGGATTTCGGAGGTATCTGGCCCGTCCACTGCGTGGCCGGAAGCCGGGGCGGGGAAGTGCACGAGGCCCTCAAACCCTATATGAGTGAGGAACTTACCTTCAACAAAGGTTGCGACCGCGAAGTGGAACAATACTCCGGTTTCGAAGGCCGCAACGAGGCCGGACAGAGCCTGGCCGAAGTGCTGGACACGATGGATGTCAAGGTGGTTTATGTCGTGGGTATCGCCACCGAATACTGCGTGTACAACACCGCCAAAGACCTCAAGGATGCCGGCTTTGATGTCCGCGTGATCAGCAAGGGCCTCGGCTATGTGGATGCCCAGGGGCACGTCGACACCCTCGCCAAAATGAAGGAAGAGGGCTTTACCGTTCTCTAAGTCTTTGGGGATTTTCTACGGAAAAAGTCTAAATAACGGCAATCTGCTTGTATATTTAGATTATTTTTAATAAATTCGTGCGATTATAGTGGAAGCTATGGTCGCACGAATCCCGTTTGTAGAGGGCTTGTTGTCAGGCCTGATGCAATGCGCCGCCGCTCGGCCGGGAACGCTGCTCCGCCCCCGAAAAAATTTTTATGCAGGGGCGGAGTAGGTAACTAATACCTTTCAAAGAAAACAAGCTCTTCTAACAACACACTAAAATGAAGAAAACCACCCTTCTGAACGCTGGTCTGCTCCTTCTGGGCTGCTGGATGCTTTTTTCCTGCGGCAGCCCCAAGAAGGTGCTCTACTTCCAGGATACCGTGGATGGTACGGTCGATACCATCGCCACGGAGCCTTCCATCCGCATCCAGCCCCACGACAAAATCTACATCCTCGTACAGACGCGCGATCCGCAGCTGACGCAGATGTTCAACCTCAGTTACCCCAACTCCACGGGTAATTCGGACCTGTCGTTCAATGCGACGGCCTCCGGTGCCGGCTACGGAAATGCTGCGGGAGGTGGCGGTCGCCGCCTGGGTGGCAACACCCACCAGAACAACGCCCCCTACACCGTGGAAGCCGATGGGACCATCAAGTTCCCCGTCATGGGCAAACTCCACGTGGCGGGCATGACGCGGCCCGAACTGATTGATTACATCACCAACGAACTGGTTGCCCGCAACCTCGTGAAAGACCCTACCGTCTTCGTGGAATACGCCAACCTCAAGGTGGATTTCCTCGGCTCCATCGGCGGCGGACCGGTGTATATCGACAAGGACAATTTCACGATTCTCGATGCGCTCAGCCTGCGCGGGGATCTGAAGATTACTTCCCGCCGCGACAACATCAAGGTCATCCGGCAGGAAGGGAAACTCAAGAAGACCTATACCCTCGACCTGCGCAACGAACGGGCGTTGCTCAAGAGTCCCGCCTACTACCTCCAGCAGAACGACGTCATCTACGTGGAACCCCTGCCCGTCGAGCAGAACGGGGCCACCATCAACGGCGACACCGTCTCCTCCGTCGGCTTCTGGATGGCCATTCCTTCCCTTATCATCAGTATTCTCACCCTGCTAAAAGTCTGGTAATCATGGCAGCTCCTTCTTCCCGACCGGTCAATTCCTTCTCTGATGCGTTCAATATCCGGGACATCGTCGGCGCTTGCTTGCGCCGCTGGTACTGGTTCATCATCTGCGCCGTTTTTGCCGTTTGTGTGGCGGAATACGGCATCATGAAGAAGATTCCGGTCTATTCCCGTTACTCCAGCATCCTGATTAAGGACCCCAATACCCGCCGTACCTCCAACAACGAATTGGAGCAGATTCTGGCCAATGGTACTACGCCGGTTATCCGCAAACTTATCAACGAGAAACTGACCTTCGAATCTCCCGCCCTGATGGAGGAAGTCGTACGCCGGCTGAACCTGACGATGGATTACTGGATGGACGGCCGTTTCCATCGCGTCCCGCTCTACGGCTACGACCGCCCCTTGGAGGTCAGTCTGCCCGACCTCTCTCCCAATGCCCACATTTCTTTGAACCTGGATGTGCGCAAAGACACGACCCTGGTTCTTTCCAAACTCGTACACAGCGGCGTGGAGTATGAATACGAGGCGGTGCTCCATCCCGGCGACACCCTCTCCACCCCTGTCGGCCGGATGGTCGTAACGCTGACTGATGGGTTCAATCCTTCTTGCTTCAACAAGACCTATTATGTCATTCACAGGAGTTTGCCCGAAGCGGTTTCGTACTTCGAATCCCGCCTGAACGTGGAGGAAGCGGCGGAAAAGGGAGACGTTCTCGATATTTCGATTACGGACGTGTCTCCCCAGCGTGCGGAAGACGTACTCAGCACCCTGATTGCCGTTTACAGTGAAAAATGGGTGGAAGACCGCAATAAGATGGTGATTTCCACCGCCCATTTCATCCGCGAACGGCTGGATGACATCGAAAAGGACCTTGGCGAAGTGGATGAGAGCATCGCCTCCTTCAAGAGCAACAACCTGATCGTGGACTCAAAGAACGCATCCGCCGCCATTATCGACATCAACAAAAACACCCAGGAGAGCATCCAGGAGGTGGACAACCAGGAGTTTATGTGCCGCTATGTGCGTCACTACCTGCAGGAAAACAACTCCATCGACGAACTGATTCCGCTTCCGGGCAGCATTGTCGGCGAAGTGGGCGGCCTGGTCGCGGAGTACAACGCCACGGTGCTCAACCGCAACTATCTGGTCAAGAACTCCTCCGAGAGCAATCCGCTCGTGCTGGAACTCACCGATGCCCTCCGCAGTTACCGCCAGAACATCCTTTCGGCCATCGAAGCCCAGCTCGACGTGCTCTCAGCCCAGCGTTCCAACCTGCGCCGGAAAGAGCAGGCCATCAACCGCAAAATTGCCGAGTCGCCCAACCAGACCAAGCAACTGCTGACCATCGAGCGCCAGCAGAAGGTCAAGGAGAGCCTCTACCTCTATCTGCTGCAAAAGCGGGAGGAAAACGAACTTTCCCAGACCTTCACGGCCTACAATACCCGTGTGCTGACCCCGCCGACCGGTCCGAACAAACCCGTCTATCCCCAGGGACGCAGGACCGTCCTGCTGGCCCTGCTCATCGGTCTGCTCGTTCCCCTGGTGACGATTTACATCATGGAGGTGGGCAACACCACCCTTCGCGGAAAAAAGGACCTGGAGAACCTGACGCTGCCCTTTGTCGGGGAGATTCCCCAATATCGAAAGAAAGGCGTCCGGAAATGGGTGTTCGAGTTTCTCAAAAGTCCCAAGAAGCGCCGCGCCGAGCGCCTGGGCGTCAAGGAAACCGTCGTGAAGGAGGGCAAGCGCGACGTGATCAACGAGGCCTTCCGCGTACTTCGCACCAACCTCGAATTCATGACCCAGGACGACCACGGTAACGTGATGATTCTGACTTCCTTCAATCCTGGCTCCGGCAAGACCTTCCTCTGCATCAACACGGCCATTACCCTGGCCATAAAGGGCAAGAAGGTGCTCGCCATCGACGGCGACCTGCGCCACGGTTCCCTCTCCGGCTATGTGGACCATCCGAAGGAAGGACTTTCCAACTACCTCGCCGGCCAGATCGACGACATCCACGAAGTCATCGTAGTCGATGAGCAGCGTCCCAGCTTGCACATTCTTCCCACCGGTACCATCCCGCCCAACCCGAGCGAACTGATCGGCAGCGAGCGTTTCGCTGCCATGATTGACGCGCTCCGGGGCGACTACGACTATATTTTCATCGACTGCCCGCCCGTGGATATCGTGGCCGACACCCAGATTATCGCCAAGGTCGCCGACCGCACCATCTTCGTCGTCCGTGCCGGCCTGCTCGAGCGTTCCATGCTCTCCGAACTCGAAAAACTCCAGCAGGAAGGCCGCTACAAGAATATGTCCCTGCTTTTGAACGGCACTCTATCCCAGCACAACTACAGTTACCGCTACGGCAACAAGTACGGCTATAAGTACGGTTACAAGTACGGTTACTACGGCTACGGGAATCATAAGTATTACGGAGACGGGGAAGAATAAGCAGGGCGTAGCTATGTCGGATTTGTATATCTATTCCCGGATTCAGGCCAATGGCGTCAGGGTGGTAACAGACCATCTTGAGGAAGCATGTCAACGTGCCGGAATTTCCTGCCGACAAGTTCGCACCCTTGACAATGTACCGAAAGATGCCCTTGTTGTCGCATACGGCGTGAAGGAGAACGTGGAACAGATGCACAAGGGGTTCCGAACCGAACTGGCTCTGCTGGTGGATGCGGTCTCGCTGGGGTTTCGCAACAAAGTCCGTTTCTATCTAAAGAACGGCTATCTTTTCCATTACGATTTTTTTTACAGCATTTACGCCTATCTGAAGTGGCGTAGACGAGAAAAAAGAGTCTTGCAGGCATTTCGTCAGGTAATGCTTGTATCCCAGACCGATATCAATTATCTGAAGCAACTCGCCCCGAAAGCAAAATGCCGTTACCTTCTAGTGCAAAACGGAGCGAATCTTCCGGACTCTCCCTACTCCCATAATCCAGCCAATCACTTTCGTCTGGGCTTGCTGGCCTCCTGGGGAAATCCTGTGACCTATGCCGAGTCTGCCTGGTTTGTGGAAAAGTGGTTCTCTCGTTATGCGGAATCCCACCCCGAAACATTCTTGTATCTGGCCGGTCGCGGACCTTTTATTGAGCGCTTGCAAGGAAGGAAAAACGTCGTCGTGCTGGGTGAAGTTCCCGATTTGGCTGATTTCTTTTCGAATATAGACCTGTTTCTTGTCGTCAACCCCAAGGGCTGCGGCGTGCTCAACAGGGCCCTGGATGCCTTTGCCTATCAGGTCCCGGTTGCCGCGCTTCCTGCTTCGATGTCCGGGTTTGAGGGCGCAGAAGATTGCTATATTCCGTTTACCGATTACGCAAGTTTTGTGGAGGCGATTGAGCGAGGGAAGGACTTGAGTATGGTGGAGGAAATGGCGGGTGCGATGAAGGATTATCTCAAACGATGCGGAAACTGGCAGGAGAACTATACGGAACTGGCGGCGACAATAAAGAATTTTGTATGAAAGAAGAAAAACAGGAGTGGACGCGTGTCATTACGCCCAAAAGACATCTGCTGGATGTAGATATAAAGAGCGTTTGGCGTTATCGGGACTTGATTTATATGTCCGTTCGGCGCGACATCGTAGTCCAGTATAAGCAGACGATACTGGGACCTTTATGGTATCTAATGCAGCCGTTGCTGACGACCATCATGTTTATGTTTGTCTTTGGAGGTATCGCGAACATTTCCACGGATGGCATGCCCCAGCCTCTTTTCTATATGGCTGGTCTGCTGCTTTGGAACTATTACAGCTCTTGTTTCAATGCCTGCAGCGATATTTTTGGTGCAAATGCGGTTGTCTTTGGAAAGGTTTATTTTCCCCGGTTGGTCGTACCGATTTCTTCCGTGATTTCAAATCTGCTCAAAATGTTGATTCAGCTGGGGCTCTTTGTGGCATTTTATGTCTATTATGCCATCAAGGGGGCCCCGATTTGCGTCAATTGGTCTTTGCTCCTGTTCCCGTTCCTGGTTGTCATGACCGCTTTGCATGCAATGTCATGGGGGTTGATTGTTTCTTCCTTGACGACCAAGTACAAGGACCTGAAGTTTCTAATTACCTTCGCGGTACAATTGCTGATGTACGCAACGCCCATCGTTTATCCGCTAAGCGCTGCGCCCGAGAAGTATCGCTGGATACTGGAATTAAACCCGTTGACGCCCATCCTGGAAGCCTTCAAGTATAGTTGCATGGGATGCGGTTCGCTCAGTTGGGGCGGACTTTTGTATAGTTTTGTCTTTATGACTGTTTCTTTGGTATTGGGTATCATTGTCTTCTCCCGTCAGGAAAGGACTTTTATGGATACGGTGTGATGAAAGCGATAGAATTTGAGAACGTAGGAAAAATGTACCGGCTCGGTCGCGTTGGCACCGGTACCCTCAGTCACGACCTTAACCGTTGGTGGCAGACCTCCATTCTGGGCAAAGAGGATCCCTATTTGCGGATTGGGGAAACCAATGACCGGACGGTCAGGGGAACTTCCGACTATGTCTGGGCTTTGCGAGATATCTCTTTCAGCGTGGAAGAAGGGGAGGTTGTCGGCATTATCGGAAAAAACGGGGCAGGAAAGTCTACCTTGCTGAAATTGCTTTCCAATATTACGGCGCCTACGACGGGCGAGATTCGATACCGTGGCCGAATTGCATCCCTGCTGGAGGTCGGAACGGGTTTCCATCAGGAAATGACCGGTCGCGAGAACATCTACATGAACGGTTCCATTATGGGCATGACCCGTGCGGAAATCACTTCGAAACTGGATGATATCGTGGATTTTGCAGGTGTTTCTCGTTACCTAGACACACCGGTCAAGCGCTATTCCGTTGGGATGAGTGTGCGGTTGGGCTTTGCGGTGGCGGCCTTCCTCGAGCCGGAAATTCTAGTCGTTGATGAGGTCTTGACAGTCGGTGATGCTGAATTTCAAAAGAAAGCCATTGGGAAAATGGATGACGTAGCCCATCAGAGTGGCCGGACCATCCTCTTTGTCAGTCACAATATGGCCAGCATCAAACAACTCTGCAAGAAGGGCATTCTTTTGGAGAACGGACTGCTGAAATTTGAAGGTGGCATTAAGGAAACGGTTGATGAATATATGACGAATTCTCTGAAAGTTTCCGAAAATGTCTTTTATGAAGACTTGGAGAAGGCCCCGGGTAATGAGAAGATGCGCGTCCAATCCTTCGTATTACTTCCTCTCTCCGGGAACGAACTATCGGTGGCATCTGGAATCCATGCTCAATTGAAGTTTAAGAATTTCGTTCCGGATATTATGCTGGATGTGACGATTGAGTTGTTTAATGCTGAGAATGTTCTTGTATTTACGCTTTTCAAGCAATTGACTAGGGATGATTCCAAAGTGGGATTTTATACTCTTGAGTTCGATGTGCCTCCCTATACTCTGAATCGGGGAAAATATTCTTTCCGCATATGTTTTGGCCTGAATAATCGTGCTCGACTGTATTGGGGACCATTGGAGCATACCTTTGAACTGGAAGATGTTTTTGATGTGGATTTCTCAGATTGTGGCCGTCCGGGGTTGTTAAAACCGGACTATCCTATCAACTGTTGTTTTGAGGGGAAATAGCGAGGATGAACATTCTTCTTCTGGCCGAGCGTGAGATTAATCCCTTGATTGGAGGGATTGAGAGAGCCTGCCATATTTTGGCTCAGCGCTGGGAAGCACAGGGGTGTTCTGTATTTTTTTTGGCTTTGCGGCCGTCCGGGTGGGAACTAAATAACACTTCGATAGCGAAGCGGTTTTATCTACCGCAGACGGATTCCATCTCCGGAGAGAGGAATGTTGATTATGTGCGAGATATCGTCCAAAAATTTCAAATAGATATTCTTCTCAATCAGGCGACGATTCGCGAAGATGCTGTAGACCTGTGCAACGAGGTAAAAAAATACTCTTCCATAAAATTGGTTTCCGCTCTTCATTTTGCTCCGAATGCGGAGTATCAAATCGCGAAGAACAATATATTCCTGAATAGGGGAAACAAGGGGATTATTTCTTTCGCGAAGTCTATCGCGAATTTTCTTTATTTCCACCTAATCAATGGAAAGCGAATAAAAGAAAGGGAGAGAAGGATTTTGAGGAAAATTTGTCAAGGAAGCGAAAAGGTCATTACTCTGTCTGAAAAGTATATTCCAGCATTTCGCAAAATCCTTGCTTCGGATAAGTATCTGGCAATTCCCAATCCGATTATTCCTGCAGGAGGGGATCTCTTCACAAAAAAGAAACAATTGCTATATGTCGGTCGCATAGAATATGGCTGCAAGCGCTTTGACAGGATGCTTGATATTTGGAATTCTCTCTTCCGAATTTTCCCGGAATGGGAACTGGTGGTGGTAGGAGACGGAGGATACCTTCCCCATTTCAAGGATGAAACTCTTCGTAGAGGAATCCGACGCGTTCGATATGAGGGTTTCTGTAATCCGGAACCTTTTTATAAAACCGCAGCCATCTTATGCCTGACCTCCACTTGTGAGGGTTTTGGAATGGTTTTACCGGAATCAATGCGGTATGGTTGCGTCCCTGTTTCCTACAATAGTTTTGCGGCACTATCTGACATCATAGAGGATGGCATCAACGGCTTTTCGGTTCCTGTTTTTGACAAACAGGCATTTATCGGGAGGCTTAATTATTTGATGGGCAATCCGGAAAAACTAAAAAGAATGTCAGAGGATGCGTTAAAAGTACCCGTGAAATTTGATGCCGACCTCATTGCCCGTCAATGGATGGATTTGTTTAAATCTTTGGTATGGAAAATCTGTTGCTGATTCTTCTTTTATTCCTGCTTGTTTTCAAGTGGCTTGCATTCCTAATTCTTTCTCCACTGGTTATCTTTTACAAGAAACGGGAAGGAACAGGTTTACAAAATGCATCGGTGAAAGCGAATCCGGCCGGGGCGGAGAGTCCTGCGAAGGCGGTAAAGACTCTTGGAACGTTTAAGAAACGACTTGCTGCGCTGGCGCAGGGATATTGCCGTTATATGGATATCGAGACGGGGAAGATTCCCTCGCATCACATCCGCAACTTTTTGTATCGGCATATTTTTCACCTGTCCTTGTACAAGGAAGCGGTCTTGTATTATGGCGCAGAGATTCGTTGTCATCGAAAATGTGTTATTGGAAAGGGATGCATTATTGGCGATCGGGCTGTGCTGGATGCGCGAAATAGTCTGACAATCGGGAAAAACGTTACTTTGAGTACGGGTGTTTCCATCTATACCGAGCAACACGATTATCGGAATCCGAATTTTGACGTAATTTCCCGAACGGGAAGTAGAAAATGCTCCGTAGAGATTGACGATTATGCTTGGATTGGTCCGAATGTAATCATTCTGCCCGGAGTTCATATTGGCGAAGGAGCTGTTGTAGGAGGGGGTGCCGTCGTGACCCACGATGTAAACCCGTATGCCGTTGTGGCCGGTATCCCGGCACGACCCATTGGCGAGCGCCCCCGCGGGCTGAAATACGACCGTAGCGGCTCCCATCTTCCTTTTTTATAATCGTTTTGCTCGATGCGGGTCCTGCAAATCAATTTTCTCAACTGTTTCAGTACGGGGAACATTATGCTCAATACCGCCCGTGTGGCGAGAGAGCGGGGATTTGTGGCATATACCGCTTCCAAAGATTCCCGGGACGCACGTAAAGCAGACAGGGGGCTGGTCAATCATTATTACATCGGTTCCCGCCTGGAAAATACATTCCATCGATATTTTTCCTGGTACACGGACTTGCAGGACGTGTGTTCCTGCTTCTCCACCCTGCGTTTGATCCGGCAAATAGAAAAGGTAAAGCCGGATTTGATTCATCTGCACGATGTGGTGGGGTGGTACTTGAACATTGATATCCTGTTTAAATATCTTAAGAAAAAGGATGTCCCCATTGTATGGACTTTCCACGACTGTTGGGCGTTTACGGGTCGATGTATCTATTTTGACTATGCCGCCTGTTCCCGTTGGAAAGAAGGGTGTGGGCATTGTCCTCAGAAATCCTATATGCCGGGAACCAGGACGCCCTGGGACTTCTCCGGCTGGAACTGGAGGCGTAAACGTTGCTTGTTTACTTCTCTTGACAAACTGACCATCGTGACGCCTTCCCGGTGGCTGAAAGAATTAACGGAGGAGAGTTTTTTTGCTGGCAGGGATATCCGGGTTATCAATAATGGAATAGATTTAACTGTTTTCAAGCCGAAAACGGATGGACGTTTGTACGAAGATTTTCATCCTCTTGGAAAAAAGATAGTTTTGGGTGTAGCAGGGGCCTGGTCGGCCCGAAAAGGATTGGATACCTTGGTACAGTTGTCGAAAGAACTGCCTGAAGATTATTACCTGCTTGTAGTAGGAACGGAAGAATATTTGGGAGAAAACATCACAACGATTGCTCGTACCCACAATCCTTCCGAATTGGCAGAACTCTATTCCGCTGCATCCGTTTTTGTGAATCCAACGCTTGAAGATAACTTCCCGACTGTCAATTTGGAGGCGATCGCCTGTGGAACGCCTGTGGTAACGTATCGTACGGGTGGTTCCCCCGAAAGCGTGAGCGAAAAAGCAGGTGTTGTGGTAGAAAAAGGGGATTACGAGGCTTTGAAAAAGGCCGTGATAGCTATTTGCGAGAAAGGAAAGGAGGCTTTCCAGGATGCTTGTGTGGAAGCCTCTAAAAAGTATGATATGAACGCTCGTTTCAACGATTACGTGGATTTGTATGAGGAGTTGCTGAAGCGGTGAAAATCGGAGTGGTCATATTGAACTATAACAGTTGGGAAGCTACGGTGGCTTTCGTAGAGGCACTTCAGCATCAGACCGTCTCAAATGATTTGGCGATTGTTATTGTGGACAATGCTTCTCCGAACGGTTCCTATGAGAAATTATTGCCTTTGAAAGAGCGTTTCCCCAATGTGGTGGCCGTCCTACAAACTGGCGGAAACCTAGGTTATGCAAAAGGCAACAACGTGGGCCTGAAATGGCTGGATGGTAACGCGCATCCCGAATATGTCGCTGTTTGTAATAACGATATCATTCTGCCAGACAATTGTTTGGAGCAGTTGGTACTTCGCTTTCCTTCGTTGGAAAACGCTTGTGTTATTTCCCCAATGCAGTTATTGCCGGATGGCAGAAGGGTAAGCGGATGGAATCTTCCTTCCTGGTGCGACGACCTCAAAAATCTTTCTCTTTTGTATCGCTGGCTCAGTAAAAAACGTGCGGTGAGACAATCTGTCGCTAAGGGCGGAATGCATGCATCCGAAGAAGAAACTGTTCCTGTTAAGGTGGACGTCATCCCTGGAAGTTTTCTTTTCGCCTCTTTCGAACGCTTCAAAAAGATTGGATTCTTCTATCCGGGAACATTCCTTTTTGTTGAGGAGCGTTTTATAGCCTATGCGGCTAAACAGGCCGGATATCAGAATTATATCCTTTCAGATATGACGTATCTTCACGAGCACTCCAAGACCATTAATACGGCATTTTCGCGAGTAAGGCAATACCGTCTGCAATATGACGGATGGCTGAAATATACCCGGAGATGCAGAAAGTATGGTGTTTTGAAGGCAGTTCTGATGACGCCGTTGATTTGGCTGTCGATGGGAGAGATGGGATTTCTTGAACTCTTGAGGGTTAATCAATAAATGAACAACGAAGGAATCCTGTCCAATAAAAATATAGCCTCGCTGACCCTTCTCGTTCTCAGCGTTCAGTTTTGCGCACTAGAGGGAGAAACTATCAGTATGTACAAAGTGGTGTATATGGGTATCACGCCTTTGTTATTATTGTTGCGTTCACCGAGAATTTCCAAAGCCATTATACTTTCTATTCTGTTTTGGGCGACAACCTATCTGATGATTGTCCTGCAGTTTGAAAATCAGCGTTTATCTACGCTCTATTATTCGTTGTTTTACTTGTCTGCCTTTTGCCTATTTTATAATCTTGTTTGGGAAGAAAAATGTTTTCAATTGGAAGAAGCAATCGTCTTGGTCCGATTCTTAATCCGTATCTATGTCATTTTTCTTCTACTCCAGCAATTGGCGATGTTGGTGGGAATTCGTTATCTCCCATTCATCAATTTATATGGTACAAGATGGCAGGGACTTTTTCATCTTAGTTCATTGGCCATTGAACCCTCGCATGCTGCTCGTTTAATGACGGTTTTTATGTATGCCTTTCTAAAATTGGTGGAGTTTTCTCAAGGTCGGCCCATTACACTGTCTGAAATGTTTGGACGGTATCGGTGGACGGTGTGGGGATTTTTGTATTTCATGCTGGCCATCGGAAGTGGTACGGCGATGGCGGGGCTGGGTATTTTATCTTTGTATTTTTTGAGGCCTCAATATGCGATTGTCGTGGTTACCGTAGTTTTATTGTTCTATCTAATTACTCCCTTTATAGACTATGAACCATTGAACCGTGCCATGACGACCTTTGATGCGGCTCTGAGTATGGATGAAACGCAGGTGACTAAGGCGGATCAGAGCGCATCGACCCGTGTAAATCAGCTGATTTCGTTGAAATATACGGATTTGTCAGACTATCGGACTTGGTTTGGACGCGGAATTGATGCACCTTCTAAAGGACCGACAACGATTCGTGTCGTCTATGAATATGGGATGATTTCCTATTTGCTAAAGCTTTTACTCTATTTTTCCTGTTCAATTTGTGGCCTTTTCTCGCTGAGCTCATTAATGTTCGTGTTTTTGTTCACAATGAATATTGGAAACGTCGCATACTGCTTTGCGGCTTTAATGGTTTTCTCTCTCGTTAAATACTTTATGCAAGAGTATGTCAGGGAGTGATGAAAAAATAACCATCAAGGTGGGAAAGGACATTGTCTGGGTGGATTATGTGAAAGTCATTTGTCTTTTCTTTGTCTATTTCTCGCATTCAGCATATTATACGCAAACTGCGCTCCCGCATGTATGGTCGTTTTATCACCCTTTTTATGTGGATGCGTTCTTTGTTGTGAGCGGTTATTTGTTTTTCCGAAATCCCTTGCCCAATGGAAAACTCGCCCTTTCTCGTCTTTTTACTCGATTGGTTGTTCCCTCCATTATCTTTTCGCTTGTTCTGTTTTTTCCTAAGATTCTGATTCGTTCCACGTCTTTTTCCTGGCTTCAACTGTTGGAAACGACGATTGGCGGCCGAGGGTTTTGGTTCACTTCTTCCCTTGCCGTAGCACAGGGGATATTAATTGTTTTGTTGCTCTTTCGAGTGAACAAGTTGTATATTTATTTGACTACCGCATTTTTCGCATATTTGATTTCGCAGTATGTCTTGGAGCCGAAGGATTATCTTTGGTTTTTAAATGTAGGCATGGCAGCTACTCTTTTGGTGGTTGCCGGAGGTGTGTATCGGAAATTTGAAAAACAGATAGATGATTTTTTCAGCGGTTGGAGATTATTTTTAATCATTCCATTGGCGGCACTATATGTATGGTTGGTTTATTTTAATGGGAATACCCGAATCCTAGGCGGCGCTGGCATCCTGACAATTTCAGGAATTTTTTGCGCTCTGTTTTCAACGTATGTTCTCATCCGAATTTGTAAGTATAAAACGAAGGAAGGGTCGCTAGTCAAGTTTGTAGCCCGTAACAGTATATTGTTCTATTTTCTGTCCGGAGCGATTCCCAATACCCTGGCCTGGGCGTTGTCCCGTTTGTACCCCTCTTTGGGATCCCCAGTTACCTTTTATCTAACATTGTTGTTGTCTCTGCCGACGGCGTATCTGCTGTCCCTTTTCCTCAGTCGTTTCTTGTGATGATTTTCTGATATGCTATCCGCTTTTAAGACAAAACTCTTTCGTAAGCGTAACATTGTGGGTTTTACCCTATTCGATGAACTAATTATTACCGGTGTCAGAAAGCTTAAGGTGCGCTATATCAAAAACCCGCCTCGGGATAGATGGTATGCAGATCCCTTTCTTCTTGATGTGACTGAAGATAAATTCATTGTTCTGGTGGAGGAGTTTCGTTACGATAATCCTGTTGGACGGATAGCTCGATTGGAGGTTGATAGAAGGACGATGAGAATCACGGATCAGAAGATAGTGTTGGAATTGGATACCCATCTGTCTTTCCCCATCTTTTTTCGGGAGGGGAAAGATATTTTCCTTTATCCGGAGAATTCGGCATCCGGTTCTCTGAACTTATATAAATGGATACCCGAGCAAGAGATTTTCGTTCTACAGAAACGCTTGGTGGATGCTCCTTTGACCGATGCTGTCCTCTTTTCTTATAATGGACATTCTTTTTTATTGAGTACAGAAGCAACCGAGGATGCGGGAAGCGGCAATACTATGAATATTGCTGCACTCGTAAAAGTAGACACGGAGGGGTAGAAAAAGATTGAATGTTGTATCTTTGTAGTTGCGTCCAGGTTGTTGGGCCCTCCGGTCGGGGCTCCGCCCCTCCCTCCAGGCCCAACAACCGGCGCGGCCCCGTAGATCCCCCATCAATCCACTTCTGCCCGGAAGGAGAAACTTTTATGGCAAAACACTTGAACCCTCTTGAAAAAGAGTTCCTGATCCGCCGTTACCGTAGCAACCAGCGGATCTCCATCAAAGACTTCTGCGAGAGCAACGGTATAACCGACACATATATGAAGAAGTCTATGAAACAGTATGACGAGGGC
>JAGCXP010000004.1 GCA_017961345.1 Bacteroidales bacterium
CGCCACCCCCATTTTGTCCAGCAACTGGGCCAGGTCTTCGTGGTGGGCGCCGTCCACGGTGAAGGAAAAGACACCGCTGCGACGGTACCCCTCCCCTTCCGCACCATACAGATGCACGTCGGAGCGGCTCTCCAGCGCATTTTTGAGGTATTCGCAGGCAGCTTCATATGGCTCGGCTACCTCTTTCTCCCGGGCGAGCAGGGCCGTCTCGAAGGTCTCCGGTAGGCAGCCTACGGCCGTAAAATTGCCCGTCCCCGCCTCAAACTTATGCGGCAGGGGCGCGAAGGTCGTCTTTGTCAGCGTGACGGTATCGACCATCTCTCCGCCGCAGAGGAACGGGGGCATCTTTTCCAGCCATTTCTTTTTGCCGTACAGCACCCCTACGCCCGTGGGGCCGTAGAGTTTGTGGGCGGAAAAAGCATAAAAATCACAATCCAATCGTTGCACGTCCACCGTTTCGTGAACGATGCCCTGGGCTCCGTCCAGCAGCACGGGCACAGACGCCGTATGGCAGAGGCGGATGGCTTCCTCAACGGGATTGACCAGACCCAGCACGTTGGAAATATGCGCCAGGGCCACGAGTTTTACCCGGCCTTTCTGCTCCGAGAGCAGACGCCGGAGAACCTCCATTTTCCAGTGCCCCTTATCATCGACGGGAAGGATTTCGAGTTTCGCTCCCCTGCGGCTGCACAGTTGCTGCCAGGGAACGAGGTTGGAGTGATGCTCCGCCTCCCCCACCACGAGTATGTCTCCGGGGCCGACAAAGGCCTCGCCGAAACTATAGGCGACGGTGTTGATGGCGGAGGTACAACCACCCGTAAAGATGATTTCCTCCCGCGAAGACGCGTTCAGGAACGCCCGGGCAGCCTCCCTCCCCTGCTCATAGGCCCGGGTAGCCTCTGCGGAAAGGGTGTGAACGGCGCGGTAGATATTCGCATTGCCCGTTTCGGACAACTCCTTGTAGCGCTCCACGACGCGCAGCGGCCGTTGTGAGGTCGCCGCGTTGTCGAAGTACACCAAAGGCTTCCCGTACAGTTTCCTGTCCAGGGCCGGGAAGAGCTGTCTGAATTCGAGTGCGGTCATTTTCAGAGGCTTAGCGGGTTCTGCGACGGGCCTTGCGGTTCTTGGAACGACGCGCGGAAATCAGGGCGCCCACGAGAATCAGCGCGGCGCAGACGAGAATGACATAAGTCGTTGCATCGGCGTTGTCCCCCTTGACGCGGCTCCACATGGCCAGGAGTTTTTCGGTATCCTCGCCCCAGTCGTGCTCAAGGGCGCAACGGTCGATGACCTCTTTGGGCGGATAGAGCACGGGATTCACGCGGACGGCGGTGGCTTCAGGACCGAAGAAATAACTCAGGTCGATCGGCTCCAGTTCCTCGTCAATCTGGGATTCAAGCACTTGCGCGGCACCGTTGGCGGAAACATATCCCGTCTCCTCCATATTGCGGATGGCAATGTCCGGACGGCACATGAAATTGATGAAATAGGTCGCGGCCTTGACGTTCTGGGCATACTTGGGGATGACCCAGCCGTCGCACCAGACGGTACTGCCCTCTTCGGGAACGACATACTTCAAGTCCACGCCCACCGCGGCAGCCTCGTCAATGGCCCATACGGCATCCCCGCTCCAGTTCAGCGAGAGAACGCCGCGTCCCTTGGTCATCTGGTCTTTGCCGAAATCGGCTTCCCAGCCCAGCACATTCTCCTTGGCACCTTTGAGGAAATCCTCCACCGCAGCGATGGACGCATCCGAGGAGTCGTACATCAGGTCCTGAAGGGTGACGGTCCCATCCTGCAGTTCCTGCCGTTTCAAATAGATGAGCACCGGGCCGTAGACGTCGCGGGGAGCGTCCTTGATCAGCACGCGGTCCTTGAATTTGGGATTGGCGATCACGCCCCAGGAGGCGGCCTCTTCATCCGTCACATACGCAGGATTGTAGATAAGGCCGGTCGTACCCCACATATAGGCCACCGAATAATCGTTGGCATTGATGTCCGGATTGATGTCGCGGAAAATGCCCTCGATATAGGGGGAACGGTTGTTGGCGATGTAGTTGATCGAATCGGGAAGCGAGGCAAAATCCAGCGGAATGAGCAGCCCTTCGTTGAGCATACGCTCGATGACATAGTCCGAAGGGCAGATTACATCGAAATCTTCGTGGCCTTTCTCAATCTTCGAGAGCATGATTTCGTTGACGTCGAAGGTCTGATAGACGACCTTGATTTCCTCTCCGGTCTGGTCCTTGTACCACTGCTCGAATTCACCGAGGACGGTCTCATCGATGTAGTCGGACCAGTTGTAGACCTTCAGGACGGAGTCCCTGGAGGAAGAACAGGAAACGGCGGCAAGAACGATGGCCGCCAGAACCAGGAGTTTTTTCATTTTGCTTTATTGTTTTTAGTTGATCTCACATTGATAAAAAGGAGCACGGCCAGGATCACCAGGAACAGAATGGTCATCAGAGGCTTGAGCTCGGGGGTCAGTCCGGCTTTGCGGGCATCGGTATAGATGTACGTGGACAAGGTGTCGAGCCCGATGGTACCCCGGGTGAAGAAGGTCACGGCGAAATCGTCCAGACTCATCGTAAAGGAGAGGATGAAGCCGGAAATCATGCCGGGGCGGAGCGCCGGGGCCAGCACCTTCCGCAAGGCCTGGAAAGGAGTCGCGCCGAGGTCGAGGGCCGCCTCGTACACGTTGGGGTTCATCTGCGAGAGTTTGGGCAATACGTTCAGCACGACATATGGCGTACAGAAGGTAATGTGGGCCAGAATCACGGTCAGATACCCCTGGGATATGTGCAAAAAGACAAAGAGCAGGAACAGGGAAACACCCGTGATGATATCCGGATTGATCATCGGGATGTTGTTCATAAACTGTATCACCCGTTTCCTGCGGCCTTTCATATTGAAGATACCGATGGCGGCGACCGTACCCAGAAGGGTCGCGACCACGGAAGCAATCAGGGCGATGAGCAGGGTGTTCTGCACTGCGGAAAGAAGGCCCGCCGAATTCTGCATGGAACCCGTAAAGAGATTTCGGTACAGATTCACCGAAAAACCCGTCCAGTTGCCCAGCGACTTGGCTTCGGTGAAAGAAAACACCGCGATAAAGACAATCGGGGCGTACAGAATCAGCAGGACCAGCCACAGATAGGCCTTGGCAAAAAACCTTTTCATATCAGACCTCCCGCTTCTTCATCATCCTCCCGGCTTTGGAAGGACGTCGTGATTCCGATGATGACGAGCATCACCAGGGACAGCGCCGCACCGTAGTTCCACATGGAGTTGTTGATATTCTCCTGGATGATGGTACCGAACAGCTTGATTTTGTTGTTCGTGAGGAACTCGGAGATGGCGAAGGTGGATACGGTCGGCATGAACACCATCATGATTCCGCTGACAACGCCGGGCATCGAAAGGGGCATGGTGACTTTCCAGAACACCTCTGACGGCCGGGCGCCGAGATCCTGAGCCGCTTCCGCATAGGACTGGTCCATCTTGGCCAACTGGTTGTAGATCGGATAGATCATGAACGGCAGGTAGTCGTAGCACATACCGAAAAGCAGCGTTCCCTTTCCCAGGGTAATGCCGGCCATATTGAACAGTTCCGCCGTGGCCAGGGTCCGCATCAGGGCGTTGACCCACATCGGAAGGATAAACAGAACGACGGTTACCGCGCTCTTGTTCAGCGACTTGTTCGCCAGGATCCAGGCGGCGGGATAGCCGATCAGGATACAGAGCGCCGTATTCTCCAGCGCCACTTCGATGGAGAGGGCGAAGGTGCTGAGGGCATCCTTGTCCTTGAAGAAGCGGGTGATGTTCGACAGGGTGAAATGCCCGGCATCGTCCTGAAACGAATACAGGACAATCAGCAGCAGCGGAACCGCCACGAACAGCACCAGGAAGATAAAATACGGGAGGGCCCAGGTCGAACGCTTATTCATCGATGCGCGTGATTCTCAAATCCTTGGGATCGATACAGATACCCACGAGGTCGTTCTTGTCCCAGATATCGTCGGTATCGACGTAGATGTAGCAGCCGCGGCTGATGGTAATGCCCAGATGGTAATGGTCGCCCTTGTACAGGAGCACGCCGACGGTACCGTCCAGGGCGCCCTCGTCCGCGTTGTCGCGAAGGTCCACCTTGTCGAAGTCGAATTCGACCCGGACCTTGTCGCCTGCCGCGAGGCCCTCAGCAGGGAGGCATTCGAAGACGCCGCCGAGGAATTCCACCTGGTTTTCGGCAACCATCCGGCCCTCGAAGACATTGGCGGTACGGTCCTTTTTCATCACCTGGATATCCTGGGGCTTGATAATCAGGCCCACTTCGCTCCCGGGCTCGAAGGCGTTGTAGTCCTGAATCATCAGTTCATAGCCTTCCGCGGTATCCACGAACATCTCGTAGTGCACGCCCTTGAAGACGCAGGACTTGACCGTAGCCCTTACCTGCGCCGCCTCCAGGCGGGTGTTCATAATATAGATATCCTCCGGGCGCACGACGACGTCCACGGGAACGTTCTCTCCGAAGCCTTCGTCCACGCAGTCGAAGTCGTGGTCGATGAAATGGACGCGCCGGTCTGCGATCATCGTGGCGTTCAGGATGTTGCTCTCGCCGATGAAATCCGCCACAAAGGGATTCTGGGGTTCGTTATAGATATCGGTAGGCGTGCCGATCTGCTGGATGCGGCCGTCGTTGATGACCACGACCGTATCGCTCAGCGTCAGGGCTTCTTCCTGGTCGTGGGTCACGTAGATGAAGGTAATGCCGAGTTCGCGGTGCATTTCCTTGAGCTCAATCTGCATATCCTTGCGCATCTTCAGATCGAGCGCGGCCAGGGGCTCGTCGAGCAGCAGCACTTTGGGCTGGTTGACAATAGCGCGGGCAATGGCGACGCGCTGTTGCTGTCCGCCGGAAAGGGACTCCACGTCGCGGTCCTCATAGCCGGTCATACTGACCATTTTCAGGACCTTGCGTACCTTGGCGTCGATCATGTCCTTGGGCATTTTCTGCAGGCGCAGGCCGAAGGCGACATTGTCGTACACGTCCAGGTGAGGGAAAAGCGCATAGCGCTGGAACACCGTATTGAGCGGGCGAAGGTGGGGAGGAACGGCGCTGATATCCTTTCCTTCCATCAGGATGCGTCCTTCGTCGGGGGTGGAGAAGCCGGCAATCAGCCTCAGCAGCGTGGTCTTACCGCAGCCGGAAGGGCCGAGAAGCGTGACGAATTCGCCGCGACGGATGTCAAGGCTTACGTCTTCCAGCACCCGGAGTCCGTCAAAGGACTTGCCGACGCCTTCTATTTTAATGATAACGTCGCGTTCGCTCATTTCCCGAGAAGGAGCGGCTGGAAGTTGAAGGTCAAACCGAAGAGCAGGCTGGCCGTCTTGCTCACGCTATGACCGCCGGCAACCAGGTGGATACGCAGGTCGCGGTTCTCTCCGAGGGGATACCAGTAGGCGCCCACGCCGCCGAAGAAGGCCTTTCCATCGTAGTAGGCGACGGCATATTCGTAACCGTCCGCATCGACATAGATGTCACGGTAGTTGAGCCAGGAATACTCGCCGGTGGTGAAGTCCATGCCGGCCTTGGCAAAAATCTCGAAATAGTCGCCGGCGGTGTAGCCGAAGTTGATGTTGATGTTGCCTTCGGTCAGGGCCTGATCTTTCTCGGGGTTGAAGTAAGAAGAAGGGGTGGCGAAACGGACGGCGGCATCGAAACCGGCGTAGAAGTTCATATAGTCGTAACGGAAACCGAAGGTCGGCTGGATGACGAAGGCGTTGCGGGATTGCGGAATCTCGGAATTGCGCTCGAACTGCATCATGTTGCAGGCCACGCGGACGGAAGCGCCCCAAAGGTCCTCTTCGGGCTTGTCGAAGAAGCCATAGAGACTATACGACATCAGGCCCTTGTTGAAGAACTTGTCCGTCGGCGATTCGGCGAAAGGACGGGTGTTGAAGGGAGAAGAGGAGAACTGGAAACCGATCTCGCTCTGCGGGGAGAACACCCAGGAAGCCTTGGCACCGAGCTGGTAGCTATTGAAATTGTTCCACATGCTGCTGCTGAGCAGATAGTGGCAATCGTAGTCGTAGGGATCATACTCGAAGGTTCCGTTGACCAGGCACTCCTTACCGACGGTAATCTTGAAACCGCTGATCTGATAGGAAAGGGTGGCATAGTCACACCAGTTGTTCTGCGACGTCCAGGTGTTGTCATAAAGGGAGCAAATGCCGCTCTTGGAACCGGCCAGCCAGTGGTTGACGAGGTTGAAGTGAAGGCCCTTGACGATGTCGCCTTCAAAATGGGTGTAGAGGGACGTGTTGGAATAGAGGCCGCCCTCACCGTCGAACGCATTATGTGCCTTGGCATTCAGCTGACCGCGGTAGGTCAAGCCCAGCTGGGGTTCGACTTCGACGCGGCCGATAATCTCCAACGTGATCGGCTCCGTTTCCTGTGCACCGAGATTTGCGGAAAATCCACCCAGCAGCAACGCTGCGCATAACAATGCCTGTTTTTTCATTTCAATTAGTTTGTAAGTTAGGGAAAGATAAATAAATAGAGGCCGAAAAGGGCAACAATCACCCCGGCGACCCGGTTGATCCAAATAATTTTCGCGACGTCGATTTTGCCTTTCGCCTTGGACAGCAGCCAGGTAAAAGTCGACCAGTAGATAAGGGTGCCTCCGCAGACGGAGAGCACGGAAATAATTTTTTCAAAGAGGGTGATGCCTTCCTTGCCGAAGCCGAAGACCGCAAACAGGGCCAGCATCACGGCGAAAGCGCCGGGATTGGCCAGTCCCATGGCGAGGGACTTGGTAAAGTCCGTCTTGGAGAAACGGTTGGGACGCTCGGGACGATGCTTGTAAAAAGCCATGCTGATACCGAGGATGACGACGACGAAGCCGCCGACGATCTTGAGCGTCTGGTAATGCTGTTCGAAGAGTCCTTCCACCAGGGAGAGCGCGAACACGGCGACGGCGGCGAAGATCGTATCGACGACCGTAGAGCCCAACGCGGCGGACATACCCGCCTGGCGCCCCTTTCCGAGCGTACTCTGCATCACGAAAATCGCAATCGGTCCGAGGGGGGCCGAACTGCAGATTCCGATGAAAATGCCCTTGAGTATGATGGGAAGGAGATGCATCAGATATCCATCTTATAACTGCGACGACGCATGTAAGGCGTAGCGACATAGTCTCCGAAGAGCGTCTGCACCTTGGCGTTGTCCTCCAACTGGGGATTGAGAATCATCCGTTTGATGCCAAACTTGATGGCACCCTCATGGATATGTTTGAATATCAGCACATTCGCCCCCTTTCCCTGATACTCCGGCAGCACGCCGATCAGCAGGGCTTCAAGGGTGTCGTTCTTTCGGAGCGCCCGCAGAATGGGAATGAAGCCGAAGGGAAACAGCCTGCCGCGGCTCTTCTGGAATGCCCGGGAGAGCGAAGGAACGCAGATGCAGAAGCCGACCACTTCCTTTTTCTCATTGAGAATGAAACAGGAAAGGTCCTGGTTGATAAAGGGTATGTATTGTTTGACGTAGACGTCGATCTGCGCCTCTGACAGCCGGGTGAACTCATAGAGCCGGCTGAAGGAGTCGTTGAGCACATGAAAGAGGTCGTAGCCCGTCTGGAAAAGGGCCTTGCCATGCTTTTTGGGCATTTCGCTCAGGCCGAAACGGCTCTTGACGAGGTCGGCGTACTTGAACATGGCGGGCAGTTCGTCCGAAAGTTCGACGACCCGCTGCGTCCAGTCGGCATCCTTGCTGAAACCCACCTTCTCCAGCAACTCGCCGTAGTACGGGAAATTGTAGATACAGGTGGAAGGAGAGAGGTTTTCAAAGCCTTCGACCAGCAGGCCTTCCTTGTCCATATCGGAAAAACCGAGAGGGCCTTTGACCTTCACCATGCCCTTGGACTTGCCCCAGGCGACCACCTTGTCCACGAGGGCGCGGAGCAGTTCCTCGCTCTCGATAAAATCCAGCCAGCCGAAACGGACGATGCGTTCGTTCCAGTCCTGGTTGGCGTGGTGGTTGATGATGCCGGCGATGCGGCCGATGACCTTGCCCTTTTCATTGCGGGCGAGCCAGTAGACGGCTTCGCAGAATTCGAAGGCGGGATTCTTGCGGGAAAGCACGCCGAATTCATCGCTGTAGAGCGGTGGAACCCAATTGGGAGCCCCTTTGAAAAGCTTTTCGGGAAAGTAAACGAACTCCCTCAACTGCTTCTTCGAAAGTACTTCTTCAATCGTGAATCTCATCGGCCTAAATTTTCGAACCGCAAAGATAGTAATTTTTTCGGAATTTCATAGGTGTATCACAGGGATGTGATGAGGGCGCGGACAATGCGGAAGGTGGCCTGGGGAGCGCGGTCCCAGAAGTCGAGATACGCACCGGTATTGCTTTCGGCGTCGGCATTGTCGCTGATTACGCGCAGCGAAAGGAAGGGAACCTTCTTGAGATAGCAGACCTGGGCGATGGCGGCGGATTCCATATCGACGGCTTCAACCTCGGGAAAATGCGTCCGGATACGCTCCACGTCCGGTTTGGTCGCAAAGATATCGCCCGTACAGATCAGTACGGGACGGGCGCCGAGGGCCACCGCCTTGTCCAGCAGGGTTTTGTCCGCTTCAAAGCGGGCGGGAAGGCCTTCGACCTGCCCCCAGGCGTTGGGTTCGAGACACCAGACGTCGTGATAGACGCAGACTTTTCCGGCTACCACGTCGAGCGGTTTGACGGCAGGACCGCAACCGCCGGCAACGCCGCTGTTGATGACGGCATCGGGGTGAAAGCGATGAATCAGTTCCGTCGTGCATACGGCGGCATTGACCTTGGCGATGCCGCTGTTGGCTACGATGACTTCGAGATCTCCGTGAGATGAAACGAAATATCCGTCTTCCCGACGGCCCTCGCCGAGGGCCTGCTCAATGAGCGCGCGCTCCTTGTCCAGGGCGGCAATCAGTGCTATTTTCTTCATTTTTCTTTCCAAAATATCTGCAAAAGTACGATATTTTTCTTATTTTTGCGTTTTTGAACTTGGTATAAATACAACTTTATGGAAAAGATTAAAGTCGCCATCGTGGGTTATGGCAATGTGGGCAAATTCGCCCTGGAAGCCCTCGAAGCCGCTCCGGATATGGAGTGCGCCGGCATCGTTCGCCGCAACGGCAGCGCGGAGGGCTATCCCGAACTGCAGCAATATAAGGTCGTCTCCGACATCAAAGAACTGGGAAAGGTGGACGTGGCCATCCTCGCCACCCCCTCCCGCAAGGTGGAAGAGAACGCGCTGAAATACCTCGCGCTGGGCATCAGCACCGTGGACAGTTTCGACATTCACACGAAAATCCTCGACCTGCGCAACACCCTCGCGCCCGTCGCCAAGTCTCACGGCGCGGTCAGCGTCATCTCCGCCGGCTGGGATCCGGGCAGCGACTCCGTGGTCCGCAGTCTGATGGAAGGTCTGGCTCCCAAGGGCCTCACCTACACCAACTTCGGCCCCGGCCGCTCGATGGGGCACTCCGTCGCCGCCCGTGCCATCGAAGGCGTGAAGGACGCGCTCAGCATGACCATTCCCATCGGAACGGGCATCCACCGCCGCATGGTGTACG
This sequence comes from Bacteroidales bacterium, assembly GCA_017961345.1. GTDB lineage: Bacteria > Bacteroidota > Bacteroidia > Bacteroidales > UBA932 > Cryptobacteroides. Next base: position 9,610 of record JAGCXP010000004.1, read on the forward strand.
TGGAACTCGAACCCGGGGCCGATTTCGCCAAAGTGGAAGCGGCCATCAAGGCGGATGCCTATTTCGCCAGCGACGAAACGCATGTGATGCAGGTGGACAGCGTCGATGCCCTCAACGACGTAGGCCACGGCGTGAACCTCGTCCGCAAAGGCGTCTCCGGCAAAACGCATAATCAGCTGCTCGAGTTCAACATGCGCATCAACAACCCCGCCCTGACCGGCCAGGTGCTCGTACTCTGTGCCCGTGCCGCCATGCGCCAGCAGCCCGGTTGCTACACGATGATTGAAATCCCCGTCATCGACCTCCTCGCAGGCGACCGCGACAGCCTCATTCGCCATCTTGTCTAATCCCGCAAATCCCTGTAAACACCCATTATGACCATCCTGGAACTGAACCCGAAAATCGTCTGGAAAAATTTCCACGCCCTCACGCAGATTCCCCGGCCCTCCAAGCACGAAGAGAAAGTCAGCCAATATCTTTACGATTTCGGCAAGAAACTCGGCCTGGAGACCATCCGGGAAGAATGCGGCAACATCATCATCCGCAAACCGGCCGCCCCGGGCTGCGAAAAGAAAAAAGGCGTCATCCTTCAGGGCCATATGGATATGGTTCCGCAGAAAAATGCGGATGTTAAGCACGATTTCGAGAACGATCCGATTCAGACCTGGATTGACGGAGACTGGGTGAAAGCGAAAGGCACCACGCTCGGCGCCGACGACGGGCTGGGCGTCGCGATGGCCCTCTCCGTACTGGAATCGAAAGACATCCCCCACGGCCCCATTGAGTGCCTGTTTACCGTCGATGAAGAAACGGGCCTGACGGGTGCCAATTTGCTCGCGCCCGGCCTGCTCAAAGGAAAAATCCTCATCAACCTCGACTCCGAGGACGAAGGTCAGATTTTTATCGGCTGCGCCGGCGGGCTGGACATCAGCGTGAGCGGCAACTGCAAAGTCTTCGAACGTCCCAACGATACGGTCTGCATGTCCCTCGCTTTCAAAGGGTTCCAGGGCGGCCACTCCGGTACGGACATCCACCGCTACCGCGCCAACGCCAACAAAATGGCCTGCCGTGTGCTCTATCAGGTTCTCTCCCAGACCGACGCCAAACTGGTCTCGATGGAAGGCGGCACCCTGCGCAACGCCATTCCCCGCGAGTGCTTCACCGTCCTTTTCGTTCCCGAGCGCTCGATGGGCAAAGTGCGTGAAATCGCAGAAAAGGAATTTGCCGACATCAAGGCTGAATACGCCATCACCGACCCCGATGCCCATATGGTCTTCGAGGCCTGCACCAACCTTCCCGCCGGCGCCCGCTACGCCGATCCGGCCAAAGCCCTGGATTTCATCCGGGCCGCCCTCGCCTGCCCCGACGGCGTCGAGCGGATGTCCTCCAGCGTCGAAGGCCTCGTGGAGACGTCCAACAACATGGCCATGATCAAGCTCGCTGACGGACAGTTCTTCGTCAAGACCTTGATGCGCAGTTCGGTGGACAGTGCCAAAATGGCTCTCGCCCAGAAACTCAAGGCCATTTTCGAACTCGCCGGCTGCGAAGTTTCCTTCTCCGGCGGCTATTCCGGCTGGGCCCCCAACCCCGATTCCGACATTGTCCGGCTGATGGAAGCCCAGTATGAAAAAATGTTTGGTGAAAAGCCCCTCGTAATTGCCGATCACGCCGGACTGGAGTGCGGCATCATCGGAGGAAAATATCCGGGACTTGACATGGCCAGCTACGGCTCCACCCTGCGCAGTCCCCACTCCCCCGACGAGCGCGCCAACATTCCTTCCCTCGCCCGCACCTGGGACTTCCTCAAAGCGGTACTGGAAGAGATTCCCGAGGAAGAAGCGTAAAAATTAGCCTGCGGGACTTGCGGGATTAAAAATTATTCTTACCTTTGCAGTCCCAAAACGGAAGGTGCCATAGCTCAGTTGGTAGAGCAAAGGACTGAAA
>JAGCXP010000041.1 GCA_017961345.1 Bacteroidales bacterium
AACATCGCCCGCCAGATCGAGGGTCGTGTCTCCTACCGTCATGCCATCAAGATGGCGATCGCCAACACGATGCGCGTCGGTGCCGAAGGCATCAAGGTGCAGATCAGCGGCCGCGTCGGCGGTGCTGAAATCGCCCGCAGCGAGATGTTCAAAGAGGGCCGTACCCCGCTCCACACCTTCCGTGCGGACATCGACTACGCGCTGGCCGTCGCCAACACGAAGGTCGGTTGCCTCGGCATCAAGGTCTGGATCTGCAACGGTGAGCGCTATGGCAAGCAGGATCTCACTCCCGCTGCCGTGATGGCTGCCAATGCCCAGGCCCAGGGTTCTCCTCGCGCGCCTCGCGGCGACCGTCGCGACCGCCGTGGCGGAGACCGTGACCGCCGTCCCCGCCGGGACAACAACCAGAGGTAGTTGTCTTTCGGGAAATTTGACTATCTTTATCGTCGGTTCCATCTTCCGGGACCGACGATATTTTTATATTTACCTATGATTAGACTTACACAAAGCTTTGCAGCTGTCCTCTGCATGGTCCTGTCGTTTGTCGCCTGCTGTTTTCTATTGGGTTGTGCCGAGAATGCTACTATCGGACAAGTGATATTAAAAAACGAAACAGATGGCGAGATTACTTGGTCCTCCACGGCAATTTCTACAAATGAAGAGGGTTGGCCAGTTGTTTCGGCGGATGGGAATAGTTACGCTTGGGTGATGTCTCGTTTACTTCCCGGTAGGGTAATGGATATCATGATCGAAGAATTCGTGAAAAATTTGGAAGAAGCCGAGGTTTGCTTAACGCTGATTAACGCAGAAGGAGAGACGTTCACTCGAACATGGAAGGGCTCGGATCGTTATATTGATAGCCATACGCCATTTAATCTTTCTCATTGCGAAAAATGGATCGGCACAGAGGTTAGTGGCAGGTTGCATTTAGCATATTTATTTCATATAACAGAAGAAGATTTTATGCCCGAAAATAGAATGGAATAAAAATAACTTATTGTTGCTATGAAAAATAATGTTTTGTTTCTGCTATTTGCGCTGGTCGCATGCAGTCCACGGGTTGTAACTTATGAGCAGTATGGTGCGGTGGGAGATGGAGTACACGATGATTTTCCGGCTGTTGTAGCGGCACATGAAGCCGCCAATGCGAAAGGGCTTCCGGTCCGGGCCGATGATGCAAAGACCTATTTGCTCCGTGGTGACGGGATGACGGCTGTGATCAAGACCGACGTGGACTTCGGACAGGCCCGTTTCCTCATCGACGACGTCGACCTGACTCACTACAAGACTCCCGTTTTCCGGGTGGAGTCCGGCCTGGAGCCGGTCAAGATCGAAGGGGTGTCCGCGCTTTCCGCGGGCCAAGCCTCCCTTGGGGTGACCCTGCCTGGGCGCAGCCTGGTCGAGGTGGTCGACAACAGCGAGAAAGTCTATATCCGCAAAGGATTGAACCAGAACAACGGGACGGACAAGACCGAAGTTTTCGTCGCCGATGCGGCCGGGAATATCGAGGAAAGCTCCGCGCTGGTGTGGGACTATGGAAAGGTCTCCTCGCTGACGGCCTATCCGATCGACAAAACGCAGCTTACGATCAAGGGCGGCATCTTTACGACCCGGGCCAACCAGATGCCGAGCAAGTACAATTACAACCACCGCGGATTCCAGATCGAGCGCTCGAATGTCCGGATCGAAGGCTTGACCCACCTGGTCGAAGGTGAACTGGAAGAGCACGGCGCGCCCTATACGGGCTTCCTGAATGTGGTGAGGGCTGCCGACGTCCTGATCACAGGCTGCACACTTACGGCGCATAAGACCTACCGCACCATCGGCGCGGCGGGCTTGCCGGTCAGCATGGGATCCTATGACCTGGGGGCGAACCGGGCTGTCAACATCCGCTGGGAGCACTGCCGCCAGACCACCGACATCGATGACAGCAACTACTGGGGCCTGTTCGGTTCCAATTTCTGCAAGAATCTCTCGATGGATGACTGCTCTTTCTCCCGGTTCGACGCCCATATGGGTGTCAAGGATGTGACCCTGACCAATTGCACTTTTGGTTATATGGGCGTCCAGATGGTCAGTTTCGGCACGATCCTGATGGAAAACTGCGAGGTTCGTGCGTCCCGCCTGATTGCTTTCCGGGGTGATTACGGGAGCTCCTGGAAGGGAGATATCGTCGTCCGTAACTGCCGCTTTGCTCCGGTCCAGAAGTCTCTCAAGGAACTCAATCTCATTATCGGTACCAACGATGGCACCCATGACTTCGGGTACGACTGCTGTCTGCCGGAGAACATCACGCTGGAGAATCTCGTCATCGATGACAGCGTCGTTGAGAACGAGAACTACGCCGGCCCGATGATCTTCGGAACTTTCGGCCGGGACGTGTCCAAGCCCGGCCTCCTTCCCTACAAGGCAGAGGGCCAGGTTTTCCTGAACCATGTCACAGTCACCAGCGGGAAGCCGCTGGGCCTGAGCAAAAACGAAGAGATGTTCCGTCAGTACAAGGTCTCGCGTTAGAGGTATTTAGGTAAAATCATTATATTTGTCCGTTATATCAAAACGAACAGGAAATGAAAAGATTTGTATTGGCAGCGGTGGCGGCTCTGATGGCCGTGATCGGTTGCGCAAATGCTCCCGTGGAGAAGAAGATCCAGGAGTTCAAGGATGGCGTGGAAGCGCTCGAGAAGCGTTTCACCGAAGAGTTGGTCACCATCAAGCAAAACGTCGAGCTGACGGCCGAGCAGCAGGCGGAGGCCATGGAGAAACTGCAGGATAAGGCCGCCACCGAGATCAAGGACTTCTGCATGAAGACCATCAAGAAGAACAAAGACGACGAGGCCG
>JAGCXP010000005.1 GCA_017961345.1 Bacteroidales bacterium
AAAGTAAGCCTTCCACTCTCTGATCATATCGGCCTTATATTGCTTCACAGCATCGACCGCCTTCTTGAGGTCGGCCGGTTTGATACCGTTGTTCTCCACCACCTCGGCGGTTTCGATTTCAATCTTGGCCTTTCCATCGCCGTTCTTGACATGGACATGCATGGGAAGATGCTCGTCCGAATAGAAAAAGAACCGAAGGCCGAATAAAAACAATATGGTTGGCATACTCAAGCGTTATTATTATCTACGGCAAATATGGGGATAATTTTTTATACCCACAAATGATTTCTTGATGAAGTAGGACGGTCTCTGACAGGACGATTGTACCCCAAGAGGAATATCAGCCTGGTAATTAAGGTCAGTTTTCCTCTTCTGGTTCAGTCTTAAGATTGTGAAAATGTGGTTTACAGGGGTCTGGGATCCACTTTCTGAGTTCCCAGATACGCTCCAAGTCCTCTAGAAAAAGGTTCGACAAAATGTCATTTGGGGCTACGAAACGGACTTTCCTTTTTAGAGGGAAGTCAGCTTCGTTTTGTTTTCCGAGACGCGGGAGATCAGTCGTCCAGGACGGTAATGCGTCCCTGGGGCTGGGCGTAGATGGCGGGAACGACACCGCCCAGGGTTGTCTCCAGGTAGTCGGACAAGGCGTCCCGGACGAGCCCGGTACTGTAAATGAGTTGCTTGGCGTCCTTGAGCGTCTCATAGAAACCGCCGCGCGCGTAGTAATCCGAGGAGGCAATGGTGTAGTGTCCGGTAGGATCCAGTGGGATCCAGTTGCCGGAAACTTCTTCGAACACGGCCACATCGCTCACGGTATCGCTCTGTTGATGGATGGTATAACGGAGGCCCGACACCTGGGGGAATTGTCCTTCCTCTGCGGGAAGCGAGGAGGTACAGCGCTCCAACATGGCGAGGATCTGCGCACCGGAGGCCTCGAATTTGGACAGATGGTCGTCAAAAGGCTGGGCATTCGTTATATCCCCATAGGTGATGGTACCTGCCGAAATGCCGCTCCGAAAGCCACCGCCATTGAAGAGACCGATCTGGGCCTGCATCTGATGGCGGACGGCATCGGTCAGAAGGTCGCCCAGGTTGGTTTCAGCGCGACGGATGAGCCGGTTGCCATCGGCATCCCTCATGACCAAGTCGAAATCGCTGTGGGCGACCTGCCGCGCCGTTACCTGATCCAAGGCCTGATGCACTTTTTCGATGGCCACGCTGACGCTGGCTCTTTCATAAGGGATGTCCTCGATGGGGATCAGCGAGGTACTGATATGACCGTCGGCGGAGATGACGAGCTTGCCCACGTTGGCGAACTGCGTGCCGGTCTGGGAAACGGGAACGGGCTTGCCGTCCAGATTCTTCACGATATCACCCGGGATGACGGAATGGGAATGCCCATCCAGCACAGCATCGATTCCGCGGGTGGCGGCTATGAGCTCATGGGAAGTGATTCCCAAGGCCGGTTTCTCCTCGCCCAGGTGGGCGAGGATCACGACGTAGTCGGCACCTTTGCCGCGTGCTTCATCGACGGCCGCCTGCACCAGGGAGCAGACATCGTCGGTCCGGAGATCATAAGTCTGACTGCCGTCGTTGTCGTAGAAGGAATAGCGTTCACCGATCATGGACTCCGGTGTGGTAACGCCGACGAAGGCTACGCTGCGTGAGCCGTAGTTCCGGATGGTATAGGAAGAAAAGCAAGGCTCGGAGGAGCCATACTTGTAGAGATTGGCATTGACGACGGGCGCACCGATTTGCGTCATCAGCTCCTGCATCCGCTCCATACCGTAATCGAATTCGTGGTTTCCCAGCGTGACGGCATCAAAGTGCACTTCTTTCATGACATCCACGATATACTGCCCACGGGAAAGAGCCCCCGCGTTGCCCCCTTGCAGATAGTCGCCGCAACTGACCGTGGCCACCCATGCCGTATCGCTGGCAGTGATGGCATCGGATAGGCCCGCCAGGCGCGTATAGCCGTCGATGGAACAGTGAACATCGTTCTCGGAAAGGATGACGATGCTTTTTTCGGACCCAGTGTCGGGGAGATCTTCCCGCTCGCAGCCCAGAAGCAGCAGAGAAAAGACGGGAAGAAGGAGACAACAGATTCTTTTCATATCAGAGCGGATTGTGAAAGCATAAAAATATTAATTTTTCCTTACAATTGCGAAAAACTGATTATAAAAGAGACATATGAAAGCCCTTGTCTGCAAACTTCTTGCAGAAGCGCTGGAGGTCCCGGCTGAATGTCAAGAAAGAGTTTACTCCTTTACCGGAACTGCCGCTGGACGAAGAACGCAGTGAAAGCAGCGACGAATCCGAGTAACAATTCCTACCGCAGGGCATAACTGAGGAGGAAGGTCTTGAAGGCGGGGAAGGTGGCGGAGAGGGGGACGGATTGCTTGGTCCCGCTCAGGAAGGCGGCGAGGCGGGCGGGGAGGGGAACGTCGGCGCCGGTGGCGCGGGAGACGGTTTCCCGGAACTTGGCGGGATGGGCCGTCTCGCAGAAAAGGCCGGTTTCACCTTCCTGGAGGCCATCTTTC
>JAGCXP010000042.1 GCA_017961345.1 Bacteroidales bacterium
GTGCTGGGTGGAGACCACGATCGTATGCACGCGCACGGGACGGCCGCTCTGACCGTCATACTCGATGGTGTACTGGCTCTTGGCATCGGGGCGCAGATAGGGCATCCGGTCGCTGTACTTGCGGATCCAGGCGAGGACCTGCAGGGTGCGGTGCGAGAGGGCCAGGGGGAGGGGCATGTATTCAGGGGTGTCGCAGCAGGCGTAGCCGAACATCATTCCCTGGTCGCCGGCGCCCTGCTGTTCGGCCGCTTCGCGTACGACGCCGCGGTTGATGTCGGGGCTTTGCTCGTGGATGGCGGAGAGTACGCCGCAGGAATGGGCGTCGAACATGTATTCGGCCTTGTTGTAGCCGATGCGCTCGATGACGCCCCGTACGGTCTTTTGGATGTCCACGTAGGCGTCTTCGCTGCGGACTTCTCCGCCTACGACCACCAGTCCGGTGGAGCAGAAGGTCTCGCAGGCCACTTTGGCCTCTCCGTCTTGTGAAAGGAATTCATCGAGGATGGCGTCCGAAATCTGGTCCGCCACTTTGTCGGGGTGTCCCTCGGACACGCTCTCCGACGTGAAGAGATAATTTTTCTTTTCCATCATTTTAGCATTTTTTCGAGTGGTTGCAAGCAGGGCAAATCTGTCCACTTCGTATTGTGGGGGCAAAGGTAAGAATTTTTTCGTAACTTCGCGGCCGATTTTGAGGAAGTTCAGTTGACTTTTTTAAAATCCTGAAATTGGAAACTTATGAAAAGAATTCTCACCATACTCTATATTTTATTGTTTGGCGCGGTCATCCCGCTTTGCGCGCAGGTTACCCATTCCACCCTCTCCGGGCAGGTTTTTGAAGGGGATGTTTCCCGTCCTGTCACCGGTGTAACGGTTCTCGCCGTACACGAACCTACCGGAACACGCAGTTATACCCTCAGCGGGGAGAACGGCAACTACACCCTGACCGGCCTTCGCAGCGGCGGCCCCTACACCGTAACCTTTTCAATGCCGGGGTATGCCGAACTCAATTTCGACGGCCTGATGCTTCTGCTGGGTGAAAATACGCGGCTGGACGCCAGCCTTTCTCCCGTGGAACTTGACGCGGCGGTCATCTCGCAGATGGGTTCCAAACTGCGCTTGACGCAGACCGGCTCTTCCCAGAACATCTCTTCCGAACAGATCCGCCAGATGCCGACGATTTCCCGCAGCATTGTGGATTACATCCGCCTTTCGCCCTATGCCAACGGCATGAGCCTCGCCGGCGGGGACGGCCGTATGACCAACTTTACGGTGGACGGAGCCAATTTCAACAACAATTACGGCCTCAACAGCGACCTGCCGGGCGGGAACAATCCCATTTCCATTGAGTCGATCGATGAAATCCAACTGGTCATTTCCCCCTATGACGTGCGTCAGACCGGCTTTATCGGCGGCGGCATCAACACGGTGACCAAATCCGGTACCAATACTTTCAAGGGAAGCGCCTATACCTATTTCACCAATGAGAAGATGCAGGGGAGTGACGTTGCGGCGAAGGATCTTCACCTACGCCCTTCTTCGGACTGGATTTTCGGCGCGACCATCGGCGGCCCCATCCTCAAGGACAAACTCTTTTTCTTCCTCAATTACGAGCAGGAAAACAAGCCGGAACAGGTGATTTCCTACCAGCCCCGTCTGGACGGGGAAAACGTTCGCGGCAATATCTCGCGGACCAAACTGAGCGATATGCTCCGTGTGAGCGACTTCCTCAAAAGTGAATATGGCTACGACCCCGGCAGCGCGACGGAATTTCCGGGCGACAATGTCAACCGGAAGGCCCTGGTGCGCCTGGATTGGAATATCAACGACGCACATCGGCTGACCCTGCGCTACAACTACACTTTTGACAAGAAGTGGAACGCGCCCAACGAGAATTCCTGCGACACGGGGTATCGCCTTCGCAATACCAATCGCGTGGGGCCCCAGTCCATGATTTTCTCGGGTAATATGTACGGCTACAACTGCGAGGTCCATTCCGCCGTGGCCCAGTGGAACAGCCGCTTCTCGGACATCTTTTCCAACCAGTTGCTGGCTACCTTTACCAGCAATCACGAGTACCGGACCCTTCCGCAGCAGCAGCGCTTTCCGCACGTGGATATCATGATGGAGGGGGTTCTGGAGCCCTATATGTCCCTGGGCGACGAACTGTTTTCCCGCTATACCGACTTTACCAATACGGTGGCGAACATTCGCGACGACGTAACCCTTACCCTCGGGCCCCACACCCTGACGGCGGGTCTTTCCTATGAGTATCAGCAGGTTTCCAACTGCTATATGCGCAACGGCGGCCTCTACTACCGCTATGCGAGCGTGGATGATTTCATTGCCAAAGCGGCTCCCGAGTCCTTCGCGATGACCTATGGCTTCGACGGGGTGGAACAGCCCTCCGACTATATTTCCTATCACCAGCTTTCCCTCTATCTGCAGGACGAGTGGGACGTCACCTCCCATTTCAAGCTTTCCTACGGTCTCCGCTTGGATGAAACACTCTTCAATACCGCTGATTTCCAGCGGAACAACGCCATTTATGAACTGAACTTCCGCGATGGCTTGAAAATCGATACCGGACAGTGCCCGAACGCCCATTTGAGCGTTTCTCCCCGGCTGGGCTTTACCTGGGATGCCCTTCACGACGGCTCCCTGACCGTGCGGGGCGGAACCGGCCTCTTCCTGGGCTACCTGCCGCTGGTGTATTTCATGAACGTGCCTTCTTACGCCAATCTCAAAAAGAACTCCGTGCAGTTCACGACAACCTATTCCGGCACGACGCCGACGGGACACGATGCCCGTCTTGACCAGTTTGCCGGTACGGGCCTTTTGAAAACGAAGGACGAGGTAATCGCGCGCTTCGGCCTGCCCACCACGCTGGATCCAGCGAACCATGCGGTACCCTTCCAGATTATCGGCCTCGATCCGAAGTTCAAGTTGCCCCAGAGTTGGAAGACCACCCTTGCCATTGATTACAAGGTCCCCGTTTCCTTCCCCTTCATCCTGTCTGCAGAGGGTATCTTCAACAAGACGGTCAATGGCGCTTGCGTGGTCAACCCGAACCTCGACGTGTCGAATGCAGGGGAGTGGCAGCGCTTTTCCGGGGCGGACAACCGCCTGATTTACCCCGCGAACAAGGCACAGGTCAATGCCGGACGGAGCGTGGCTTACCTGACCAATACGAAGGAGGGATACGGCGTGAACGCGATGTTCTCCGTGCGTATGACGCCCGTCCGGCATCTCGATCTTTCCGCCGCCTATGCCTATGCCGACGCCCGCGAGGTGACCGGTTTCCCGGGTACCGACCTCTATTCGGTCTTCACCAACGTGCCGCAGGTGGATGGTCCGGCCCTGCCGAAATTGCAGTGTACGCAGCATATCATTCCCCACAAGGTGACCGCCAGCGTCAACTATTTCGTTCCCTGGACGGTCTTTCACGGTGACGGCCTGCACCTGGGTCTCTTCTATACGGCCTATTCGCCTGCGGGCTACAGTTATGTCTATACCAATGACATGAACGGGGACGGCGTGGCGAACGATTTGATGTACATTCCCCGGGACGACAGCGAAATCGAGTTTGTCGATTACAATAGCGGGACGGTGCACGCGAGCGCGGCGGAGCAGCGCGCGGCTTTTTGGGCTTTTGTCGAGCAGGATGATTACCTGCGCACGCACAAGGGACAGTATGCCGGCGCCAACGAGGCACGCAGCCCCTGGGTGCACCGCTTCGATTTTCGTATTGCGGAGGATTTCTCGTTCCGAATTGGCAAGACCAAACACAATTTCCAGCTGTCGGTGACCTTCCTCAATTTCATGAACATCTTTAACTCGTCCTGGGGCGTGGAACAGATCAACACGGCCTGCAATGCTTCGAAGATTCTTACCTACGCCGGCCGCGACGGAGCGGGAAGGCCCACCTTTACGATGTACCACGCGTCGGACAAGATGCCCACGCAGACCTTTGAATACCTGATTTCCAAGGAGCAGGCCTGGCGTGTCCAGGTCGGGCTGAAATACATCTTCAACTAACCGCATAATGAAACGTTTTCTTTTCCTATCCGCACTTGCCATGATGCTTGTTTCGTGTCAGCAGAACCCCTTTATGCAAAGCTGGAATACCCCCTATGGCATTCCTCCCTTTGATGAAATCGAGGTCTGTCACTATCTTCCTGCCGTGAAAGAGGGGATTGCCCGCCACAACGCTGAAATCGATGCCATTGTAGACAATCCCGAGGAACCTTCTTTCGAGAATACCATCTCCGCTTTGGAGTATTCCGGGCATTTGCTCTCGAAGGTGACCGGCGTGTTTTTCAACATTTGTGAATCGGACGGAACGCCCGAGGTGCAGGAGCTGGAGGAGAAAATCCTTCCGATGGTTACTGCCCACGAGGATGAAATTATGCTCAATAAGGGGCTTTTCAAGCGCGTGAAGGCGGTCTATGACGGAAGGGATACGGCTAAGTTGAATCCCGAGCAGTACCGCGTACTGGAGAAAATCTATACCCGTTTTATCCGTAGCGGCATCGCCCTCCCCGAGGCACAGCAGGAGGAAATGAAGACGATCAACGCGCGGCTTTCCGAACTCGTTCTTCGTTTCGGACAGAACTTGTTGAGCGAAAGCAATGCCTTCAAGGAGACTTTTGGCATCAGCGTGTCGCAGTACAGCCAGGAGATGTCCGTCTGCAAAGACCGTGACCGCCGCGAGAAGATGTTCAAGGCTTATTCTTCCCGCGGAGCCCGGGGCAATGAGGCAGACAACGATGCCATTGTGCTGGAGATCATGCAACTAAGGCAGCGGCAGGCGGCCCTGTTGGGCTTCGAAAGCCCGGCTGCTTTCGTGCTGGCTGACAAGATGGCGAAGAATACGGCTACGGTGGATTCGTTCCTGGGCGGAATTATGCCTGCGGCCCTGCGGGGAGCCGAAAAGGAGAGGGACTTGTTGCAGGCGGAGATGGACAAGGATGTCCAGGACGGAAAACTTCCTCAGGGCAGCAAGTTGGAGGCCTGGGATTGGTTCTACTATGCCGCTCGCGTACGCAAGAGCAACTATGACCTCGATGAGGCGGCCCTGATGCCTTATTTCAAAATGGAGAATGTCCGTGCGGGCGTGTTTGGCAATGCGACCCGTCTCTATGACATATATTTCGAACCGCTGGAATGGGTTCCTCTCTATAATCCCGAAGCCTCTGCCTTCGTGCTGCGCAATCAGTCGGACAGCACCCTGCTGGGCGTTATCATTACGGATTATTTCCCGCGTGCGACCAAACGGGCGGGTGCGTGGATGAACGATTTTGTAAGCGAATGCGTGCTTCCCAACGGAAAACCTCGGCGCCCGGTTGTCGTGAATGTAGGCAACTTCGCCCGTCCCAACCTTACGCTGGACGATGTGCAGACCGCTTTCCACGAGTTTGGCCACGCGCTTCACAGCCTGTTTTCCCAGTGTACCTATCCTTCGCTGGCCGGCACCAACGTCAAGCGCGATTTTGTGGAACTCCCGTCCCAAATCAACGAGAACTGGGCCTTTGAAAAGGAAGTGCTGCAGACCTATGCCTTCCACTGCGAAACGGGAGAAGTCATTCCGGATGAACTGATTGACAAAATCCAGGCGGCATCCCTCTTTAACCAGGGCTTCAAGACCACGGAACTTACGGCCGCAGCCCTGCTGGATATGGCCTGGCATGAACTTTCTTCCATGGAGGCCTTCTGCGCCGTTGTGGGACCTGAGGCTCTCTCGCTGGCGGGACTGGAAGGAGCAACCACTTTAGATGCCGCCACACTGACCACGCAGCAGGCCTGTACCCTGGTTCAGGCTTTCGAAGAGAAAGTCTGCGAGCAGATGGGGCTGATAGGCGAAATCATTCCGCGCTACCGTTCCACCTATTTCAACCACATCTTCGGCAGTTCGGGCTATCAGGCAGGCTACTACAACTATCTCTGGGCCGAGGTGCTCGATAAGGATGCGTTCTCCGTATTCGAGAAATTCGGTATTTTCGACAAGGCTACTGCCGGTTCGTTCCGATCCAATATCCTCGAGAAGGGTGACAGCGAAGATCCGATGATGCTCTTCCGCCGCTTCAGAGGCTCCGATCCCGATCCGGACGCGCTCCTTCGCGCCCGCGGACTGAAATAGGGTAGGGGCGAACTTTCGGCTGATTTTGCGTAGTAGGGCGGACTTATTCGTTCTATATCGGTAAGTATCACCAAAATCATCCGAAAGATGAAAAACGGAGTCCTGTTCCCGGCTTTTGCCCTTCTTCTTCTGATTTCCTGCGCGAAAGAAACCCCGGCGCCGCCCGAAAGCGGACCGTCCGGTCCCACTTCGCTGAATTCCAGCGGAATAGAAGACCTCCAGAACGTCCCGGACCATTTCTCAGGAAGCGGTACGAAGGCGGATCCCTACCGGGTGTCCAACGCGGCCGAGTTGGATTCCCTGTCCCGGTGGGTGGCTGCGGGCCGCGTGAGCAGCGACGTTTACTTTCTCCAGATTGCGGATATCGAGATGGACGGCATCGCCTTTACGCCCATCGGAAGTGCGGCAAAGCCTTTTGTGGGGCAGTATGATGGGGCGGGGAAGACCATCCGGAACCTTTCCGTGGCGGTTACGGGCGACAATGCGGGCCTGTTCTCCTATGTCGGCAGCGGCGCCCTCATCAGCAATGTCCGTCTTGCCGGGGCGAACATCTCGGCAGAAGGGAAATATGCCGGCGGTATCGTGGGATATCTTGCCGGGGGAACGGTCAGCGGCTGCCGGGTGGATGCCGCCTCTTCCGTCCGGAGTCTCTCCCGCGGTGCCGGGGGCATCGCCGGCTATGTCGTCAGCGGTAAGATCATCGACAGCGTTTTCCACGGCTTTGCCACCGCCGGAACCGACTGTGCGGGCGGCATCACCGGTTATATCAATCCTTCGGCGGACGGGCAGGATGTCCTGGTACTCAACTGTGTGGTGGAACCGGTTTACAAGGACGGACATCTCTACGGAGCGACGTTGGAGACGGCCAATGTTTCTGCCTTTATGGGCGGGATAGCCGGATCCATCTCCCTCGCCGGCGGAAAGGGCCGCGTGCGGATTGCCAACTGTTATTCCTATCCGCTCGTGATGGCTTCTTCCCAGGCGGAAGGGACGGTTGTCAACCGTATCGGGGGAATCGTCGGCTATGTCAGCGCCAACGCTTCTGAAAACGGCATCACGCTCTTCAACTGCCTCAGTCCCAATACCTATTCCAATATCGTTATCGGCGGAAAACGGGTGGACGCCCTCAGCAGTGCTTCTTTTTCCCAGGCAGCCGCGATGGCCGGTTTTATCGGAACGGACGGAGCGGTGCTCAAGCGCCTGTTTTCCACCAATACCTGGAACAAATGCTATGAGCTCAACAGCGGCAAGAGCGTGACGGAGGAAAAGATCGTCAAGCGTCTCGGCGACACCAACCTGCGCGGCTACGGCGCGGTCGTTCTGGGCGAGACGACGTTCAGCGAGGCGGACGGGGGCATCCGGGCGGCCTTGAACGCCGGCGTGCAGGAGTGGAATGCGGGCAATCCTTCCTTCCCCGCGCGCGAATGGGGCTATGATCCCACTTTCGGCTATCCCAAGCCGATGGGGGTGGATGAGGCAGGCGTGGTCACCAAGAAAGTAAGTCTGATCGGCGATTCCATCACCACCTTCCAGGGCTTTATGTTCTCCAATGAAAGCGCCCAGATGAACAAGTTCTACCCCTACACCAGTGGGACCGAGGCCCAAAGGGCGCAGTGGGCTCCGCAGGTGCTCAACGAGCAGCTGACCTGGTGGTGGCGTCTCATTTACGAGAAGATGAGCAATGCCCGGCTGGAAGTCAGCAACGCCTTCAGCGGATCGACGGTGAGTTATTATTCGGGTACGATTACCAATGAGTACGGAACGAGTGCGGCGGGGGACTCGCGGACCGGTGTGAATTCCTTGCAGAAACGCAATCAGGATTATGGCCTCGGCCATCCCGATATCCTGATTTATTATGGCGGGCGCAACGATTTCGGCGCCTTCGGCAACAATACGAGCGTGCTGCTGGGCTCCTATGCGACCAGCTCCCTCCAGGCGGCTTATGACAATCCTCTGGTCCTGTACAACAACTACAGCCAGGGAACGGTCGCCATCCTGAAGGATTTCCATACCAAGAACCCTTCCGCCCGGATCCTGATGCTGCTGCACGATCAGATGAACGACGGCTATGAGGACGCGGCGACGGCGATTTCTTCCTTCCTCGCCGACAAGGGCTACAACATCCGCCTGGTGAATTTCCACGTCCGTGGTACGACCAACCAGACCAACACGGTCATCGGCATCGTCAAGGAAAGCGGCACCCATCCGAACGCGACAGGTACGCAAAACATGGCAAATTACATCTGGGATCAGCTCGGAGGCTGGTTGATGGAATAGAATCGGGAAGTGGGACCTGGCAGATTCGAACTGCCGACCTCTTGCGTGTGAAGCAAGCGCTCTGAACCGACTGAGCTAAGGTCCCTTGCGGAATTTTCAATAAAAAACCTCCCAATTTTCTGAGAGGTTAGCGGTGCGGACGAGACTCGAACTCGCGACCTCCGGCGTGACAGGCCGGCATTCTAACCAGCTGAACTACCGCACCAGTCTGGTTGCTACTCTGTCGAAAGCGGATGCAAATATAGGCATATTTTTGATATCCGCAAAATTATTTTGAATTATTCCGCGGGCAATTCGGCGGGAGACTCCACCTCTTCCAACCCTCGGACAGGATGGAGTTTGCTGTTGCGAGCGCCGAGTTTGAGGAGTTTGCCAGTCGTGTTGAGGATGCTCTGCCCTTGCGGGGCGAGTTTCTTTTTGCCGTCTTCGTATTCCTCGGAGGCCTTTGTCAGTGCCTTTCCGACCGCTTCGTATTTTTCGACGAACATTCCCACGCGCTCTATCATTTCGCTGGCGAGTTTGAAGACCTCTTCGTGGTTGCGGGCCTGCGCGACCTGGGTCCAGGTGAGCCGGACCATCCGGAGGGCGCCGTAGAGGCTCTGTTCGTCGGCAATGAAGACATTTTGTTCCGCGGACTGTCGCCAGAGCGAGGGTTCGGCGTTGAGGGCAGTCCAGAGGGCGCCGGCGTTGGGAACGAACATGATGACGTAGCCGGCGGAGACCTTCGGGGGACGGATATATGAAGAATAATCCTTGACGGAAAGTTCCTTGACGTGCTTTTTAATGCTTTCGAGATGGGCTTTCAGGGCTGCCTGGCGCGTTGCTTCGTCTTCGGCATTGACATAGTCCACATAGGCGGTCAGGGAGACTTTCGAGTCAATAATCACTTCGCGGTGTTCGTCAAGATGGAGGATGACGTCCGGGCGAAGCGTCCCGACGCCGGTGGCATTGTGAACGGGCTTCCCGTATTCGTCGCGGATGACGGCCTGCGTCTCAAAATGGATGCCTTCCGTAAGGCCTTGGGAAGAGAGGAGTTCTTCGAGAAGGGTTTCTCCCCAGTCACCTTGCACCTTGCTGCCGTGTTTGAAGGCGGCGGCCAGTTCATCGGCGCTCTTGCGGGCCTCTTCGCTATGCCGCATCAGGTCGGAAATTTGCTGGCGCATCTGCCCGCTTCGTTCCGCCTGCTCCTTGCTGTCTTCCTGCATCGCTTTCCTCAATTCGGCAATATTCTCTTTCAGGGGGGCCATGATTTGCCCAAGAGAGAGGTTGCTGCTGTCGGCAAACTCCTTCTGGCGGGCCTTGAGCATTTCGCCGGTTTCGGCCTTCATCTGGGCGCTGACCTTGGCGATGGTCTCGTCGAAGCGTTTCTGGAGGGCTTCCATCGCCTCTGCGTTCTGTTTCCGAAGCTCTGCCTTGGTCTCTTCGTGCCTCCGTTCTGCATCTTCTTGGGCCCGTTTGAGGCTTTCCGCCCCATCCGCTTTTGCCTGTTCCAGGCTGGCAAACGCCTCTTTTCGCGCTTCTTCGAGCGCGGCTTGCGAATGCTCCAAATCGGCCTTCAGCCGTTCGCTGCGGGCTTTCGAAGCGAAGTAAACAATCAAGGCGGCAACGGCGGCACCGGCAAGGAATGAAAGAATAAAATCTACCATCAGTATATATGTATAAACACTTGCGAATTTAGTGATAATCCCTGTTCCTTGCAAGCCGTTTTTTGTTATATTTGCAAAGGAGAAAAAGAAGAAGATGGACAGCGTTCGAATCGATAAATATCTGTGGAGCATCCGGGCGTTCAAGACGCGTTCGGACGCCACGCAGGCCTGCCGTGGCGGAAAGGTTCGTGTCAATGGGGCAGATGCCAAAGCCTCCCGTGAGGTGAAGGTGGGAGATGTGCTGACGGTACGCAAAGGACCGGCCACTTTTACTTATAAGGTGAATGAACTCGTTTCCAAGCGACAGGGGGCGAAGAACGTTGCGGCTTTCGCCGATAACCTGACGCCCCAGGAGGAATATGCCAAGCTGGCCCGTCCTGTGGAGACGGTCGTATTCCGCCGCGATCCAGGTGCCGGCCGCCCTACGAAGCGGGACCGTCGCCAACTCGATGACCTTGTGCTGGGGACGGAAGAGAGCGTTTCTGCCTCGTGGGAAGAAGGGGGATATGAACAATGGGAAGAAGTAGCGGAGCGCTGGGAGGAGGAAGAGAAGGCCTCGGCGGGGGAGGAGGAACGGAAGGGTTTCGATATGTGGGCGGAAGAAGAGCAGCAGGAATCCTGGTTTTCGCAGCTGGATGAAGAACTAGATGCGCTGGAGGACGGCCTTGACGTGCTGGACGAGCGTGACGATAACAAGGAATGAGCCTATGACAGACAATAATCACTTGAATCCCTTTTTGAAGCAGGTGGCCGCCCACTATCTGAAGGAACCGGCCTTGGAGCAGCTTTGCTTCATCCTGCCCAACCGACGTTCCATCCTGTTTCTTCAGCATTATTTCAAGACGCTCTGGGGGAAACCCCTCCTCAGCCCGCAGATGCTGACCATCAACGATTTTCTGTACAAGGTGGCCGGTGCGCATCCGACGGACCGGGTAACGTTGTTGCTTCGGCTCTATGATTGCTACCGGACCTTGAATCCTCAGGCGGAGCCGCTGGATGAGTTCATCTTCTGGGGGGACGTGCTGCTGGGCGATTTTTCCGATGTGGACAAATATTACTGCAATGCCAGGGCTCTCTTTACCAATGTGTCCGATTTCAAGAATCTCAGCGGGGGATTTGAAGACCTCGATGAGCGGCAACGGGAGGCGCTGGAGCGTTTTATGGGCAATTTCCGCTTGAAAACCTCCGGCAAGCAGCACGATGCGCGGGATAAATTCCGCCAGATTTGGGACCTGCTCGGCCCGCTCTATGCGGCATTCAACGAAAAACTCGATGCCGAAGGGCTTTCCTACGAGGGGAAAGTCTATCGCAGGGCACGCGATCTCTTTGCGGAAAATGCCGCTGTGGATATCCTTGAGGAGGTTTTCCCGCAGCAGAAGAAGTTCGTTTTTACCGGGCTGAACATGCTCAGCGAATGTGAGCGTTACCTCCTTTCGCAAATGGCCAAACATCCGGGCCTGGCGGAATTCTGTTGGGATTTTCCCGGCGAGTGGATTGCCAATCCCTTCAATAAATCTTCTTTTATGAAGAGGAATATCGAGGCCTTCCCGCCGGCGTTCCCTCTGGAAAAGGTAGCGGGTACACCGCACATTCATATCCTGCCCGTCGCTTCCGCAGTGGGGCAGACCCGCCAGATTCCCGCTATCCTTAAGAAGAGCGGCCTATTGCCCAAATCCGAGCCGACTGCAGTGGAGCCTGATTCGGAAAAGAAACGCTTACCGCTGGAGTCCCTAGCCCTGATTCTCCCCGATGAGAACCTTTTGCTACCTGTTCTGAACGCAATCCCTCAGGAGATGGGAGAGATTAACGTGACGATGGGGTATCCGATGCTCCAGAGCAGTTTTTATTCCTTCTTCCAACAACTGATCGAACTCCAGCTGCATGTGCGTGCCGGCGAAGCGGGGCCTCGGTTTTATCATAAGCCCGTATGGGCGCTCTTTGCCTCTCCGGTATTCAAACTTTTCTGCGACGATACACCCGGGGGAAAGCAACTTTCGGAAATAGTCCGGTTGGTCAAGTCTCAGACCCAGTATTACATTCCGCAGGAGTCTCTGGGCGGACATCCGCTTCTCGAAGCCCTCTTCCGCTCTGTGCTTACGGACGAAAAGGCTGATGATCCTGCCCAGATCCGTTCCTTTGCCGCCTATCTGAAAGACTGCATCCAACTGGTCGGCCCGGCCTTCTCCCGCAACGGAGAAATGGCTTTCGAAGCCGGCTTTGCCAAGACGGCGTATCAAGCCGTGAACCAACTCTCGGAATTGAACCTGGCCATTCGTCCCGCCACCTTCTCCCGTCTGCTTTCCGGCCTCATTTCGGGCCAGTCCATTCCCTTTGAAGGAGAACCGCTGGGAGGGTTGCAGGTCATGGGCCCGCTGGAGTCCCGTTGCCTCGATTTCGAACGCTTGATTGTTTTCTCCTGCAACGAAGGCGTTTTCCCGAGAAAGAGCGTGTCCGCCTCTTTCATCCCGCCCGAACTCCGTACGGGCTTCGGTCTTCCGACCAGCGAGCACCAGGATGCGATGTGGGCCTACTATTTTTATCGGATGATTGCCCGCGCCCGCGAGGTCTGGCTCCTATCCGACAGTCGCACCGAGGGCCTCAAGAAAGGGGAGGAGAGCCGTTTTATCAAGCAACTTCGTTACCACCTGAAGGCGCAGATGAGCGAGTGGTCGGAGACGCTGCCGCCGTCCTCCCAGCCGGTGGAGAATGAGTCGGTGCAGAAAACACCCGAAATGCTGGAAAAGATTCAGCGCTTGGAGTTTTCTCCTTCTTCCTTTGAAATGCTGGCCGCCTGCACGATGAAGTTTTATTACCGTCATGTCGTTGGTTTGAAGCCTCCCAAGGAGGTCAACGAGTTCCTTGACGGCGGCATGATGGGGGATGTATTTCACAGTACGATGGAGGCCCTTTATCACAGTGAGGCGCGGATGAAGACCGATGAAGACCCCGACAAACGAAAGACCGAGAGAAAGACCCCCGGTATGCCGAAGGTGACGCGGGAATACCTTGAGGGCTGGTTAAAACGGAAAGATGAAATCCGCTGGAAGGTGGACTCGCTCATCCGCCACAAACTCAAGGCTCCCCGGGTGGCGGGTCGCAACCTCGTCATGGCCGAAGTGATTGTCAAATATGTACTGAACGTGCTGCAAGCCGACATCGCTTATCTAAAGGAAAGCGGTGCCGCGCATTTCAATATCCTGGAACTGGAGCGTAATGTCCGGATGAACTATTTGGATGTGAAGTTTATGGGGTACATTGACCGGCTGGACTGTCTGGACGGCGGACCTGTGCGTGTGGTCGATTACAAGACCGGTAGCGATGATCCCAAATGTCTGGGCTTGAAGGCCGACTCTGTGGAGACGGTGTTCAACAACTACCAGCGCAAGGCGGCCATCCAGTTTCATATCTATGATGAGGCGGTCTGTCAGGAGGAGAGTCTGAAGCAAAAAATTGCCACGGATGGTCTTGTCAACACGATGTACGTGCCCTACAGTCTCAATGCCAAGACTCCCGTGGCGGACTATTGGGCGGACGATGGCTTTAAGGCGGCGCTTTCCGGGCGGCTGAAGGACCTCCTGGACCAGCTCAGGGATCCGCAGATTCCCTTTGCCATGACTGAAAAGAGAAAGAGCTGCGAATATTGTGATTTCAAAACCCTTTGCGGACGATGAGTATGGAAGGAAAAATTTTGCTGCGCGGTGCGTCCGCCGGTTCGGGGAAGACCTTTTTCCTGTCAAAAACCTATATCCGTCTGCTGCTGGAAGCATATTTCAGCGAAGAAAGCCGCAAAGACGCCTTGAAGTTCCGTCATGTCCTGGCCGTTACCTTTACCAACAAGGCGACCGCCGAGATGAAGGAGCGGATTCTGAAAGAGTTGAATGTTCTTGCAAGTGAGCCGGGAAAGTCTCCTTATTACAAGGATTTTTCGAAGTCTTTTTCGAAGTCTTTTTCCTGTACGGATGAGGCGCTGAAAACGGCTGCTCGGACTATTTTGTGCCATATCCTGCACGACTACGGGGCTTTCAGCGTGGGCACCATCGACAGTTTCTTCCAACTGGTGCTCCGGGCTTTTTCCAAGGAGGTGGGCTATGGCGCTTCCTATCAGGTGGAACTGGAACGGGAGCGTCTCGTCAGCGAGGCGGTGGATCGTATTCTGGATGGTCTGGATGAAGGGGAGAACAATCGGGAAACCCTGGAATGGCTTTCGCGTCAGGCGCTGCGGCGTGCTTCTGTCGGAATGAAATATTCCGCCGACGAGGTGCTGCTTAAAGTGGCCAAAGACTATTCGAAAGAAGATTATCGTCGTGCGCTCGCGGATAGCGGGCTATCCGAAGAAAGGCTCTACGACAAGCAGAGGTTGCAACAGGTAGAAGAAAAGTGTTGGAAGGAGATCGTGGTCTGCAAACAGGCTATCAAGACGGCAGCCCAAGCCGTCTCGGCGGAGCGTGATGCCGTGCTGGGGGAGACGGAAACTTACAAAAGTTATCTTGAAAAAGGATTGAAGCCCATTTTGGAGATGGGTACTGGTGAAAAAGATGATTTGAAAGATCTCAGCGTTGCTTTTCGCAACCGCTTTTTGAGCCCTTACGACCCCGGAAAATGGTTCACGCAGAAAAATCAAGCCTCTTTCTCCGACGAGGCTTCTCTCGGCGACCTTCCCCAAAAACTGGAAAGCCTTCGCCAAACGCTCGACAGGAACATCCCGTTGATTGCCGCCCTGAAAGTCATCGCGGACAATCTCTATGGCCTCGGTGTCGTTCGGCGCGTGCGGCAGGAAGTGGAGGCCCTGATGAAGGAGAAGAACGTTCTGAGCCTGGAAGATACCAACGAAATCCTCAAGGGACTCATTTCCGATACGGATACGCCCTTTATCTATGAGAAGGTGGGCGTTCGTTTCGAGCATTTCCTGCTGGACGAGTTTCAGGATACCTCCCATGTCCAGTGGAACAATTTCCGCCCCCTGCTGAAGGAAAGCGTGGCGAGCGGCCACGATAATCTTGTCGTGGGCGATCCCAAACAGAGCATCTACCGTTGGCGCAATTCCGACGCATCCCTGATGACAAAGGTTCTTCCCGAGACGTTTGCTGGTGTGCTGGACGCTACCCACGAACTCGACACCAACTGGCGCAGTGCCCGGGAAATTA
This sequence comes from Bacteroidales bacterium, assembly GCA_017961345.1. Classification (GTDB taxonomy): domain Bacteria; phylum Bacteroidota; class Bacteroidia; order Bacteroidales; family UBA932; genus Cryptobacteroides. The sequence continues at coordinate 15,204 of JAGCXP010000042.1, forward strand.
TTGAATTCAACAACGATCTGTTCGAGTATCTGGCCAAGGCGTTGGACCATGAACTCGGAGAAGATAATCTTCTGCAGAAAATCTATGCGGATGTCCGTCAAAAGGACAGCGGCCGCACTGGGGGGCTGGTTCGTTTTGAAGCCTGTGCTCCGGCGGAGGCGGATGAATCCGCAGACAATGAGGCTGATGATGACAGTTCATCCGATGACGGAGATTCGGAGTCGGCGCAGAAGGCGAAGGATCGCAAGGTGCCTGCGGAAGAACTCAAACGGATCCTGTCCATTATTCAGGAAGCGCGTCAGGATGGCTATGCCGGCAGCGACATCGCCATTGTCGTGCGCGCCGGAGAGACGGGTGAAACCATCGCTACCTTCCTGGAAGAGAAGGGAATCAAAGTGTCTACGGCAGATACCCTCAGCATCGTTTCTTCTCCTCTTATCCGTCTGTTGGTTTCCTTGCTTTCAAGTCTCGATGACCCTTCGGACAAGACCAACGCCTATCTGGCGGAAAAATATTTTCCGAAGGCTTCGCTTCCTGCCGAGGGAGGCTCGCTGACGGATTTGTGTGAAAATCTCCTTCGTTCCCTGAAGGAACACCGTCCGGATGATTTCCGTGGCCAAGCGGCCTATATCCGGGCCTTCATGGACGTGGTGGGGGATTTCTGCGCCAAAGGGGACAACTCTCTCCATGCCTTTTTGGAATATCTGAAAGACAACAAGGGAAAAATCTGTGCACCGGAATCGATTGATGCCGTCAACATCATCACCATTCATAAAGTCAAGGGGCTGGCTGCTCCCTGCGTTATCGTTCCGGCCGTCGAGAAGATCGACCTGGCTCGGGTGGATGGTAGGGGCGATACCGTCTGGTGCCAGCCTGATCTGTCGGGAACGAACGTCGAAGAGGCGTCCGAGGGGGTCTATCCGGTCAAGCTGACAGCCAAGTCGTATTCCACAGGCCCTTTTGCCGCCAGCTATCAGCAGGAGCGCCGCCTGGAGTTTATTGACAATCTCAACCTACTATATGTGGCTTTTACCCGTCCGATTCAGCGTCTGCACGTCATCTGGGAGCCGCCCAAGGTCAAAAAGGACAAGAAGGGCAATGACGTGGAAACTGAGAAACTCTCTTTCCCGTCCCTGCTGCTCCGTTATGCACAAGATCATATGACCGATTGCGGAGGCGGACGCTACGAGTGTGGTGCGGATACCCCCTGGAAGCCCAAGGAGGAAAAGACATCCGTTGTCCAGACGCTTTCCCTCGACGACCCCTGGCCTTCATTCCCTAGAGGGGAGCGGGTGAAGCTTCGCAAGGATGCTTCCGATTTCTTCTCTCCCGAGAGCCATACCGAACGTTACAACGGTACCGTCATCCACGATATCCTTTCGCGCGTCATTCAACCCGAAGACCTGCCCGGCTCCGTCCGTGAGGCGATGCTCTGCGGTGATTTGGAGGCTTCCAAAGAGCGCGAGACGCTGGATTATCTCTCATCCCGCCTGGAGTTTGCCGTCCAAAAAGGCTGGTTCCCCGCTCCCGGCAGCCCTTGGACGGTCCGCAACGAGGCGACCATCCTGATGCCCGATGAACCGCACGACTCTCGCACCGACCGTGTGTTGGATAATGGAAAGCAGACCATTATCATTGATTATAAGACCGGAGATAAGCATTCCACCTACGCTCGCCAGATGGAGCGTTATGCCCGCGCCTATCTCGCCATGGGCCGCACTGAGGTGACCACCCATCTCTGGTATCTCGAGGATAACGAAGTCCAGACGAAGGTGTTTCGTTGATTTCGCTCGAGCGTGTGCTGGGCGGCGGCATGCTGGCGCTCGCTCGCCGCTATCGCGGCCAAACGCCTCGCATGCCGCTCTTCTTTTTGTGATTGAGCATTGCGCCACGCTGTTTTTGGCCTCAAAACGAAGTCGCGCCGTGCTGCAGCATCGCTCCACTACGTTTTTGCCCCATTTTTGTGCGCGCGCGTGTGCTTTTCGCGGCAGCATGCTGGCGCTCACTCGCTCGAAGGGAAAAACGGGGCCCACCCGTTCGCTTGCCGCATAACTAGCTCCCTTTCGGTCGCTTCGAGCAAATGCGGCATCCGCTTCGCGGCCCGCTCACTGCGCAATCCATCCCACCCCCGTTTTTCCCACTACGCTCGGAGCGTTCAGCACGCCGCCGCTATCGCACACTGCAATAACACTTTCTGAAGGATGTTGTTGTGATTTGCTTTCAGATTTTGTATCTTTGACAATACGATAACAGCTTGACTGATTGCCGCGAGCAAAAGAATGATAGATGAAAAGAGAAATTGATCCCAAAGATACTACGCGTGCTAAGGCATTTGAGTTATGGATGAAAGCGCCCAATCCTATGGTGACCTTCTTCAAGACGCTCGATGTAACGCGGCTTGTCAGAGTCGCCCACCGGAGAGGGCTGAAGTTCAATATGCTGATGGATTGGTGTATCGGCAAGGCTGCATCGGACATCAAAGAGTTCTATCTACTGCCCGTCGGCGACAAACTGGTCCAGTATGATGCATTGGCCGTGAATACCATTGTGAAGAACAGGACCGGTGAAGTGACCTCCTGCGATATCCGGTTTAACGAGGATATAGAGGCTTTCAACCAAGAGTACCTGAAGTACTCGGCAGAAGTGGCAAAAACTTGTGTCGACAGGGATCTTTCAGAGGACTGTATGGTCATCGGTACTTCGGCCATTATTGATACGGAGATTGATGGGGCTGTGGGGATGAACAGCGGCATCTTCAACAACCCTTTCATTATCTGGGGCCGATACCGTAAGAAGTATTTCCGTTACTATCTGCCCATTTCTTTCCAATTCCATCACACCCAAATGGATGGCGCCCATGCTGGGAAGTTCCTGCAGCGTTTACAGGAAGAAATCAGTAGGGTGGGAGGGTCGAAGCGACCGATAGGGAGCTGAGTCCTCCGCAGCGGCACTCCCTTGGCCCGCCATATTCGAATTTACAAATTCACAAAACTTTCGCAAAAAGGTCAAGAAAAGGAAAATCTTTTTTTGACCTTTTGATTTTTTAAGAATTAAAACCTTATCTTGCCGTGTTCGATTATCAATTAATTGTCAATGATGAGGTTTAATTTATTGAAAATTCAACGGCAGCCCGCGGATATAAGAATATTTCTTATATTTGCAAAAAGAAAGTTTTTAGATATGAAAACGACGACGGTTGCTTTGGGAAAGCATTTTGATGAATTTATCCAGTCCAGTGTGCGTGAAGGACGATACACCAATGCTAGTGAAGTGATTCGAGCGGCGTTGAGGAGATTGGAAGAGGATGAGCGGAAAATCGCTGCGCTTCGTTTGGCTATTGAAGAGGGGGAATCCAGTGGCTATGTCGCGGATTTTGATTTTGAAGGGCATTTACAGGAGCTGAAGGAGAGAAACAATGACTAATATTCGAATCTCCGGAAAGGCTATTGCTGATTTGGATGAAATCTGGTTATATACCCTTCGTGAGTGGTCCGAAGAGCAGGCTTCGACATATTATCGGCAGCTGGTAACAGCGATTCACACCCTTGTGAATACGCCTCCATTCTTGATGAAGAATTATGATGTCGTTAAAACCGGACTGCTTGGTTTGAAGGTGGGACATCATATCATATTTTTTAAAAAACAGGAGGACGGGGATATCGTAGTAGACCGTATTCTTCACGAGCGAATGGATGTACTACATCAATATGGGGGATAAATAGCAGCTGCTTTCGCGGCGACGCACTGGCGCTCACTCGCTCGAAGGGAAAAACGGGGCCAACGCGTTCGCTTGCCGCATAACTAGCTCCCTTTGGTCGCTTCGAACAAATGCGGCATCCGCTTCGCGGCCCGCTCACTGCGTATCCCTTTTCACCCCCGTTTTTCCCACTACGCTCGGAGCGTTCAGCACGCCGCCGCTATCGCACGCTGCAAAAACACTTTCTGAAGGATGTTGTTGTGATTTGCTTTCAGATTTTGTATCTTTGACAACACGATAACAGTATTCCGTTGTGAGAACATTCAAGGCGGGGAGCAATCTTCGCCTTTTTTTATCCCTGCAACTTATCCGTTCAAGTTCACTTCTATATGTCGCTCTATCTACAAAGATAGGGAAATAGATTGACATCTTGTGTCAATGACTGTTGGTAATCCCAATAATTTTTGAGAATTGTCAAAAGTTGTCAAAAAATGTTGTTAATTTTGCGAGAACCAATTCAAAGTGCCCTATGATTGAATACAGAAAAAGAACTTTTTCAAAGTCAGAAACGGAAGAAGTAAAACCTCTCCGTCCTTCTCCGTCAAAAGAAGTTTATTCTTTGGCGGAGGAGAAAACGTTGAAGGCATATGCCAACATATGTTTTTGGTTTACGTTAGTTATTTGTGTTATAGCCGTGCTGGTAGCAGCCTTCGCCGCGCGGAATATCTTTTGGCCGATATTGTTGTCTGCTATACCTGCCATTCTTTTGGCGCTAGTACCCCGTGCCTTCATCTTCGTATTTGCAAACATTTCAGTTACATTGAAAGAGATTAACGCCAAACTGGATGAGGATCGGCAAGATTCCTCCCTATGAGCCAGCCCAAAATTGAAAGACTTCTAAGGCTGATGAGACTCCTATCCGGTAGCGTTGATTATACCATTGCCGAGATAGGAGAGCGGCTATTGATTTCATCTCGTTCGGTTTATCGTTATATTGAGAGTCTAAAGGATGCCGGTTTCTCTGTAGTTAAATTGTACGGAGATGTATATAAACTCGCGACAATGCCGCCGGGAGATATGGACTTGGCCAAATTGGTATGTTTCTCGGAAGAGGAAGCTTATGTTGTAAATTCGTTGATAGATAATTTGTCGCCTACCAACAGTCTGAGGTCAAATCTGAAGAGAAAACTGTCAGCCATTTATGACCAGACTTCTATCACGAAATTTGTAGACCGTAGGACAAATTCGTTGCACGTAGATTGCCTACATAAGGCCATTAAGGAAAAACGGAAGGTTATTCTAAAAAATTACGAGTCCGGCCACTCTCATACCATAAGAGATCGCCTCATTGAGCCATATGGTTTTACGCTGGATTATATTGATGTTTGCGCTTTCGACCTTGAAGATAATAAGAACAAAGTGTTTAAAATTCAGCGAATAGGAGAGGTGAAGATTGTTGATGAATGCTGGACGGAGGAGAAACAGCATCAAATACCTGGAATTGACGCTTTTAGAATGAGCGGCGATAATCCTATCCGAGTAAGGTTAAGACTGTCGTTGCTGGCTAAAAACCTATTGACAGAAGAATTCCCGCTGGCTGAAAAAGATTTAACTAGGCAAGGTGATAGCTGGCTTTTGGATACCCGGGTATATAGTTTTTTGGGTATAGGCCGATTCTATTTGGGACAAATGAATGAAATTGGGATTGTGGATAGCCCCGAGTTTGAGGCATACATTATTTCTTTCTTAAATGACTACGCACCGATAGCGAAGAGTTGAGTGGCAGGCGCAAGGGAGATGCCGGCTGCGGAGGCGTAGCCGCCCGTGGCTCCGTAGAACGGGAGGGGCCCGCCGGAGACGAGTTCTCGCTAGCGAGGACGAAGGAAACGGTGGGAGGGTCGAAGCGACCGACAGGGAGCTGAGTCCTCCGCAGCGGCACTCCCTTGGCCCGCCATATTCGAATTCACAAATTCACAATCACGAAAAAGATTTTCCGTTTTTGCCGAAAGTCAAGAAATTATTTTCCTTTTCTTGACCTTTTTCAAAAATTGTTGACATACTTTTGCAGTCATTGTTTTTAACCATTTAAACGTTATCAACTATGACTGCACAACAACAAAAACTCTTCGACTTTCTGGTCGATTCGCTTCGGAAGGAGCGGGAACTGACGCCTCGTGATTTGGCCCTGATGGAACGGCTCGTGACCCACGATACGTTCATGGACCTCAGATGTGACTGGGCGTTCAAAC
>JAGCXP010000043.1 GCA_017961345.1 Bacteroidales bacterium
ACAGTTACTGAGACAGCTCATCTTGACACTATTGTGCAACCATTTTCCATGGATATTGGGTTTGGTGACATTGTTGTTCCTGAGCCCCAGGAATTGGACTATCCTCTCCTCCTTGATGATATGCCTGAGGTAAGCATCAACGCTTATTCTTTGGAGACCGTGGTTGCTGAGAAGTTTCAGACAATGATCGATCGGGCATTGGCCAACAGCAGGATGAAAGACTTCTATGATGTGTACTCCATTTTGTCTTCCGACAAAGTGGATAAAGGCATTCTTTCCGATGCAATCGTTTCGGTTTTTAATAACAGGGGAACGGGCTATGATGACAATCATCCGCTTTTCAACGACGAATTCAAGAATGATCCTATCAAGCAGACTCAATGGAACGCATTCTTGAGAAAGATGAAATACAAGGGAGATTTACCTCTGAACGAAGTCGTTGATTATATCACGGAAAAGCTGTCCCCATATTGGCTATCGTTGAATAAATGAATTCATTTCACACATACGCATTTCCTAACGCAAAGAGCGTTGTTGTCTGCGGTGATATCCACGGCGAATTCAACGCCGTGATATACAAGTTATGTTATCAATACCAGATGACGGACACCGTTCTCATTATCGCTGGGGACTGCGGCTTTGGATTCGATAAGCCGGGCTACTATGACAATGTGTACAATCGCAATTCCTCAAGATTGAGCAAGGCGAACAATTGGGTTGTGATGATTCGTGGCAATCACGATGACCCGGCATATTTCCAGGAAGAGCGTATCCACCACGATCGATTCCGCTGCATTCCAGATTACAGTGTCATCCAAGCTTGCGGACACAACATCCTTTGCGTCGGTGGTGCCATCAGCATAGACCGGGATTACCGGAAGAAGCACGATTCCCGGAACCTGCGCTCCGGTGTCGCATCATACTGGACCGATGAGATGCCCATCTATAACAAGGAAAAGCTGGACAGCATCCGTCAAGAGATCAAGATTGACACGGTCATCACTCACACGGCACCATCCTTTTGTGAGCTAATCTTGAAGGATGGTTTAACCGAATGGGCAGAACTGGACCCGGATATTCCGGCAGACTGCGCGAAAGAGCGTGAGACGATGGACCGTATCCACAATTATCTCAAATCAGCCGGGCATCCAGTGTCCCACTGGTATTACGGTCACTTCCACCAGAGCTGGAATTCCCAGATAGACGGCATCTTGTTCTCGATGCTGGACATCATGGAGTTTAAGGAGATTCGGTGATTACGCTAATATTGTCGTTCCTTAATGCTAGTATAAGGACACCTCAATTGGAATTCGCCCGCACTTCCACCAATTCCGATTTATCGAATACAGGGATGCCGCACTCTTGGGCTTCGTGGATCACCAGCGGTGAATTCTCCGCCCAGATGCTGGGGACAACGATGCAGTCAACATTCCGGAAGACCTTGTCAACGAGTTCGTCATTCATATATTCGCCACGGAAGCTGATGGGACTCTTGCTGAGCGCCGCCTTTTTCTTCAGGGCCGCGGTACTCTGACCATTGTCCCTGGCGTATAAGTTTTCTTCTCTCGTGAAGACGGAGACTTTATGCTCCTTGCTGAATTCGTTGCAGACGGACTGGCTGAAAACCTCGGATCCGGCGTTGTACAGCGGCGGGTAACCGTGAATGATTTTCAGGATGTGCATGGCCTTTCGTATTTGGATAAGGATGGTTATTCCCGGAGGCAACGGACAGAAATGCCGAAGCCCCGGTTCATCGGATCTTGAATGACACGACCGTCGTAGTAGATGGCTATTCGGCCTACGGATAAGCCGCTGGGCGTACAGGACCACCAGTCGCCGCGGCAACCGACGATAGCCAGGCCGCCTGAGCCCATATACAGATAGCCCGGGGCGGGATACCAGATGCTGCCGGCGGAGCCCAACGTGCCCCCGAAGTCCATCCCCGCGTTGTCGGAATCCCAGGAATGCGAGAAAGTTGTTGTGCGTCCCAGGGCTTTGGCCCAGACACCGTCGCTGCCCCCGTCGGGAACCCGCCAGCCGGAAGGACAAGGATCATAGAGGGTCTTTTGAGGCTGCCACCGCGTGTTGTCGGTCGTTCTTTCGCTGGAGTAATACCAGTCCATATTGTTGTTGGCCGTGATGAAGGTCGTGGGATGGGCGATCGCGTAACCGATGGTTCCGGTAGATGCATTGGAAGCAACCGGGGAAGGCCAGGCAAGCGTCGAAGCGGCGGTGTCCCGCGTCGCGGTACCGCTGTAGGGATACGCGATCTCATGGCCGGCGAGGAAAGGATCCTTGCGCCCCCACTGGTACAGCAGCCCCACGGCCGCGATATCCCCGGGCGTGGCGGAGGTGGCGCCGAGGTTGCGATCCATCAACACACCTGCATCGTTATAATAGGTATGAGCCGTCGCGACGGGATCATAGTCCTTGCAGACCCAGATATGCCAGGACCAGAGGATGTTGCCGCCGGCATCCCTGGCCGCGATGACGGCGTTGCCGTTTTTCAGCACCTCGGGCGTGGTAAAGGTCACGAAGTCGGGATTGGCGGAATCATAGGTAGCTTTTGCGATGATATCGCCGGGCTCCGGAGCCCTGTCTGTTCCAAAAGACTCCCATAGAACTTCCGCCCGCGCAACCTCACCTACGGAAGTCGAAGAGTTGCCCTTCACCGTCTTGAAGGAATACAATCCCGCCGAGGGGACGAGGTAACAATTGGAGGACTCCGAAAAGACGGTCACATCCGGACTGACGGACGGGTCGGGAGTCAGGCCGAAGAAGGCGCTGGCCCGCTCATTGTTGCCGTCGGAAACTTTCAGGCGGGCACTTGCACCGCTCGTGCCGGAAAAGAAGGAATCGCCCAACGCTTCACCATTGACATAGACCTCCAGAAATTCACCGTTGTCCAGAACGGCGATGATGGGAAGATGGGTAAAGGACGAAGATTTGACCTGCGCCTGCACGGCATCCAGGCTGAAAGCGGAGACTCCCAGTCCGGCAAGGGCGACGGAGGCGCTTCGGGGCAGGACCTCAAAACGGAGTCGGGTCGGAACCCGTTTGATGCCCACGCTCCCGTCCGTGAAGGTCGGGACGACACTGATGCTCTGAATGCGACGGAGGAGGTTTTCCACCTGGGATTCGACCGAGGAGAGCCTGGCTTCAAGAGCGGTCAGACGGGCTTGAACGGCATCCAGCTGCGATTGTAACGCAGCGGCAGCAGAGGCGATGTCCGCAGCGATTTTCCCATCGAGACGCGTTTCCAACTCGGACACAGACGTATTGACCGCCGCGACGGAGTCCTTAAGGGCGGTGATTTCATTGCTGGTGGCATTGTATTGCTCAAGCGTCGAGAACGTCGCGTTCGCCCAATCCGTCTCCTCGGACAACTTCGTATTGACATAGGTGCGCAGGGAGGTGATTTGGGACTGAATATCCGCCTCCTTCGTTTGAAGCGATTTGACGGAAGCGTCCAATTGAGTCAACTGTTCGGAATGCCCGCCTACGGTCGTCTGGAGATTGGTGCTTGCGGTCTGCAGAAGCTGGATGTAAACCTGCAATTGAGCATCCAATTTCTCCAGGTCCTTGATGGAAGTGTTGATTCCTTCCATCTGCTCCTTGATGGATACAATCTCGCCTTGGCGGATGATATCGATCTGGCTTTGTAATTGATCCATTTCTCCCTTGCAGGAAATGGCGGAAGCAACGGCAAACAGCAGCACAAGGGCATACAGACACTTTTTCATATAAGCAAACATTAACTCTTAAGCCGAGGTACAATGGGGTTTCTAAACCTTTTGTCCGTGCGAAATAAAACGACAGGCGGCCAGGATCAGCATCGGGCCGAGGCCGGAATAGAAGGACGCCGTGAACGACGAAGGAACTCCGGGAACGAACCTGAGCGCAATGCCCAGACAGGACATGCATACAATCAGGATCCATCCCCGAAGCGGAAAAGTTTGCAAAACCGAGGTTTTTTCCGGTAGGGCGGCCATGCGCCTGGAGTACCTGTCGACAATGCGCCTGAACATAAAAAGGAAAGAGACCAGCACGCCCGCTGTAATCAGCAGCAGCCACCAAAGATCGGCGGTAGGCATCGTGGCGTACGAACGGATGCCTTTGAGCGTGACGATGATTCCGGGGATGCCCCACAGAGCCGCTGCGATGAAGTACAGGTATTTCTTGTTCATACCGGGCGTTGCTGGAAAGAAGGCCGTCCTATTATTCTGAAACTGGACGGACAGATAGCCCGCTGCCACTGCCGCCTTTATTCTCCGACGTGCAGGCTAAAAGCAGCGCGAGGACCGCAAAAGCAGATATATACTTTTTCATAGAAAAACTGCCTGGTATAAAAATTTGACTGTTTCCCCGGCAAATCCCTCTGCGTTGGATCAGAGAATCAACACGGCACGGGTATGGGCCTTACCTTCGGTAGTGTGCGTACGGGCATCCTTGTAGCGAAGGGTCAGCGTAATGCCGGAGGAAGTCACGTTATAGGCATTGACCTGATATTCAGCCCTTTCCTCCGTACTCCAATACATTCCGCTCAGGGTCGTCGCCGAGGCCTTGCTCAGAGAGGCATTGACCAGTTTCAGGTTGTCCCGCATAAACTTCCACTCCTTCTCTCCAGGCAGGAACCAACCGGTCGTTCCTTTTCCGTCGCCCACTTTCGGGACGTCCGAATACTTGTCAATGTAATCCACGATGGGAATAACCTTATAGTTGGTGTTATTGATATGATTGGAGTAGAATCGCTGCAGCAGGGTGGGCACGAAACCGCTGTCGACATAGCGTCCAAAAGAGTAATGCGTCACGGTCTGGCCCTGGATATCATAACCAGACTGGTAATCCTGATAGCTGAAGGCCAGCCAGCCATGAAGCTGAGACTGATTGAGCCCGTCTCTCTTGGCTGTGGTAATGGCAATATACTCATTGTTGTGCTGCCATTCAACCTCATCCGTCTGGTCTTTTTTCACAACCAGCACATGGGTCTTGGAGGTTCCCAATCCGCTCAAATCTTCCAGCGACAACCCCCGATACTCATACACGCCGGTCGCACTGGGGCCATTCTCGCAGTTATTCAAGACAGTACACTCCAAGGAATAATCGATCGGGGAAACCACAACGCCGACAAAGTAAGTACTCAGGCCTGTACCCAGGTCTCTCGGCTGAGTTATCCGGCTTCCGCTGTTGTTTACATAAATGGCCGTAGAGCCGTTCTGGTATCTCAGGCCGCAGTCAGCATAAAGGAATAAATCCGAACTGTAAAGAACATAGTCTCCCGTTTTCACGTCACTGCCCTCATAGTCGAAGGAATACACCTTGAAAGATTTCGAAGCGGATGTATTTTTCTTGGAGCGAAGGGTCACCGTCGCCGGGTTCGGGCTGCTCTCGCCGATGGTCAGCGTAACCTCCTTGGACGCTGCGGTCTTTACCGCCGTCACGTTCGTGTTGCCCGATACGATTACCTCGATATCGTCGAAGGCGGCCCCCGGATTCAACGTATACTGGAAGGTTTTCGTCGTCCCTTTCTTCGCGATATATTCACCTTCGTTGTTCAAGCTTATCTGGTACAACCCGACGCTCGTCGGAGCCGGCTGGACGCGGAAGTCCACCTGGTCGGCCAAACCCAACTTATTATAGCCGTCTACACCGGCTACAATCGTTCCGGTCGCATTGGTCGCTCCGGACAGAGATTTGGTGGTCACAAGGCCCGTATTTTGGACCACCGAAGCATACTGCGAACCGCTCGTAACCGCCCAGAGAACCGTGTAGTCCAGGGAGGTCTTTCCCTTCTTGGTGGTCACCACAGCTTTGAGTTGGTAGGAGTCGCCCTCCGCCAACTGAAGGACGCCACCCGAGAAGTTGGGGCCGGTCTTTTCAATCTGAAGGCTCGACGGCTCATCCGGCTCTTCGCTCACTTCGATCTCGCACTCCACCTTCGACCCGATCAGTCCGTTCTTCGGCGAGAGGGTAAGGGTGGTTGTACCGACAGCCTGCGGGGCAATCTGCACTCCTTCGCTCAGCAGCGTGCAACTGACAACGCCCTCGGGGTTGCAACTGACGGCAACGTCATTCGGCACTGTCACGCTTCTCGGCGTCTGGCTGGGATCCAGGGTCTTCGTCGTCAGCGTGACGGGAATCAGTTGCGCTTCCGCATTGACCGCCATGGATATGTTTTTTAAAGCAGGATCCACCTCGATGGTAACGAGGGTAATCACAGGGTCGGTTCCCCCTCCTCCCTTTCCGTTATTTTCTTCCTTCTTGCAGGAAACAAACAGGGTGGCGGCCGTCAGGGCCATGAGCGCGAATGAGGTAAAAAGGCGTTTCATCGCAAACGAGTTTGTTGGTTATTCCTACAAAGTTAGGAAAAATTATTTATAACGGATTGATATTATGTTCCAAAATCAATGTCAACTGTTTTGCGAGCGGCGACAGGTCTTGTTGGATGATGCCCCATACGGTTTCCATATTAACTTGGTAGTAGTCGTGGACCAAAACATGGCGTAAGCCTTCAATGACATCCCAATTAATGGCAGTATGTGCGGCCCTGAACTCTTTCGATAGCATATAAACACTTTCTCCGATGCACTGCAGATTGTATATGACTGCATGCCGAAGAAGTTTATTGCCATCAAAAGCACTGAAAGAATCTACTCCAATCAGAAATTCATTGATGTTATCAATCGATTCTAACATCAGTTGGATTCTGGCCCAGTCATTTGCCTTTTCTCTCATAAATTAGATACTTATCTCGTTCGGCGGAAGGTCGGGAAAAAGGCTTGAGGAAGCCATTCTCCACCAAATCGACTTCCCGACCTATCAGTTTTTCCAAGTCGAGTTTATAACCTATAATCGTCAACAGCGAAAGATTGGCATCTTTGTCGTAATCCACCAATAAATCCAGGTCGCTCTCAGCATTCTCTTCTCCTCGGGCAAAGGAGCCGAAGACCCAGGCCCGAACGATGGGCGTTTGGGGCAGATACCGCTGCACGCGCGAGAACATTTCTACCCGTTGCCGATTGACATGCTGCAACTGAACATCCACTTCCGCGGCGACGCCCCGTCGTGCGGCATAGCGATGCAGGCTATTCCGATTGATAGGATAGACTTCCAACATCCGTTGGAAAAGACCGTTGCATTCCTCTCCCCGACAGATGGCATCCACCATCACCTTCTCCGGAGCGGGCACAGACACCCCACCTTCCATATATAAAGGCGACTCCGATGTCATTCGTCCCACCAGAACATACCCGACAGGCGACTCCAACAACAGTTTGGCATCTTTCCGGTACATAACCTTCTCATAATGCTTCTTCAGCACATCCACCGTCTTCGCCATGTCCATCCTGGCAACCTCGACCTCCAGATTCCCGTCTCTTTCCGAAATGCAAGAATTCACCCCGTCCAGCTCCTTTATCATCAAAGCATGACATTCCGCCATCCAATCGGATATATTCGTCCGATAAGTAGGTTTGGATGTGGCGAGATACTTCCCTTTCCCCACCACAGAGAGCCTTCCATCCTCTACCAAGCCACGAATGCGTGCATAGACCGAAGGCATCGGAATCTGCCCAAATAAGCCGACAAAGTCCTCAACTGTAAGGACATCATCCCGCTGCAGTAGCGCGGCCAATTCCTTTTCATACCGTGGATATTTCATACATCCTCTTTTTTGCAAAAATAATTATAATCCGGCAAAAATCAAAATTATTGCCGATTTATAAAAAAGAAAACCGTCGCTTAGTAAAGCGCCGGCGAATATATGGTGAGTTTAAGAAAGGACGATTGGGTAGCGGGAGTGGGTCACGATCCCACGACCTCCGGATTATGAATCCGACGCTCTAACCAGCTGAGCTACCCCGCCAACATTTGTTGAGATAGAAGGATTCGAACCCTCACTGACAGAGCCAGAATCTGTAGTGCTACCATTACACCATATCTCAATAAGGGACTGCAAAGGTAGATAATAATTTTGAACCTGCAAAATTATTTTGCAAACGCCTCGGATACGGAATAGAGGATGTCCTGCGCGCGGCAGAAATCCAGCAGGGCGGAGAAGGCGGGGCTCCCGGAGAGGACGGCGGGATTGCCGATCAGGATGAGCTGGGAACGGGCGCGGGTCATCGCCACGTTGAGTTTGCGGTCGATCAGCCGGCCGCCTTCCTCGAAGACCTGGGACGAGAGAAACTCGAGCTGCTTCGGATGGCTGGCCGTGAAACCGTAGAGGATGGTTTCGCGCTGGCTGCCCTGGAAACGCTCGACGGTGTCAATCGAAAGTTCGGGGGGAACGGGAATGCCGCGGGAGAGGAGGGCGGCTCGGACGGCGGCAATCTGATGGCGGTAGGGAACGATGACGCCCACGGACGTGGCGGGATCGAACGCATCCCCTTCCCGTTCACGGATCCGTTCTATGCAGCGGGCGATGACCTCCGCTTCGGCTTGGTTCACTTTTGAGGGGGTCCCATCGCTGAACGCGCCCTCAGGCAAAGGGTCCCTTGTGGCCGTATCCGTCTGCCCGGGAACGGCAATGAACAGCAAACGCTGGGTATCCAGGGGACAGGCGGAGGCCTCAACCGCTGCTCCGCGGCGGCCCGTCAGACAGACATTCTCCCGCTGGTGGGGCAAACCGGCGCTCTCCAAAAGTCCCTCATAAAATGACTCGCTGGCATAGCGGGCGACGGAAGGGTGCATCCGGCCCTGCCGGGTCAGCATACCCACGACGGACAGGTCGTCCCCGTAGGCGCCGAGCAGACGCTCGAACAGGGAGAGGCGGCAGTTGCGAAGGCCGATCTGCCGCAGGAGGGGCTCGTCCACCTCGGATTCCCGGGCACTTTGGCGCACGACGGCCGGCAGCTGTTTGTGGTCGCCGATCAACACGAACTTGCGGATGGCGGAGTCGGCTTGGTCATCCCCCGAGGCACGACGGGCGTCACCGGCCCCAAAGGGGCGACGGGCTTTCCCGGCACACTTTGCGCCCAGCAGCGCGGCGAGATGGGGCTCGAGAATTTGCGAGGCCTCATCGATAATGGCCAGATCGAAGGCCTTGCGGCGCAGCAGGGAGGTCTGGGCGCCGAGCGTTGTCGTCGTTCCTACCAGCACGCGCGAGCCGCCTACTATGGACGAGATCGCGGCCAACGAAGCGGCTGCGGAGGTCGGCGCGGACGGCGCTGGGCAGGCCTGGGCGCCGGAAAGGGGCAGACGCTCACCCAGCAAATGGGAACGGAAGCGTACGGGGCAGGAAGACGCGTGGCCCAGGCGCAGGAAATCGATACCGGCCTCGTCCAGTTTGGCACAAATCTCATCGACGGCACGGTTGGTATAAGCGGCGGCCAGGACACGCTGCCCGCTGCGCAAGGCCTCCTGCAGGGTATAGAGCATTCCGAAAGAGGTTTTCCCCGTGCCCGGAGGCCCGATAATCAGGAAAAAGTCGCGGGCCTGCTTGACCCGCAGCATCAATTCGTCAAAGTCTCCGTAAGAACCCTTGAGGGACAGGCTCGTATCCACGGAAGGCTTTTGCTGCATCAGCAGCCAGTCCCGCCGCGCTTTCGGGGCGTCCAGCAAGAGGGTAAGCCCGCGATAGAGGGCATTGACGGACGACTCGATATAATCGTGCTCCAGCGCCCAGCGCCTATTGGTATCAAAGACGGAAGGGTTGCCCTGGGCATCCCGCAGACAGACCGTCAGCGTGTCCTCTTCGATGGCGCTCAGCGTACCGCGAAAGACGACCGACCGATACGGGGAGGGTTCCCCGTCATAGGCGTAGGCGACCACGACATCGCCGAGGCGGAAATTGGCGGGGGGAACGGATGCCCCGCGGGAGGAGGAGCAAAAGCGAAGCGTGGTTACCGGTCCTTCAGGCGGAAGGGCCAGGGTGAGACCGTCATACAGTTCCCCCTCGTCGCGCTTAACCGCGGCACTGGCAAAACGGACCGGCTCCATTTTCCCGTACCAGTGTTCCCGGCTCAGGAAGGTCATGAAGCGGTAGAAATACGCCTTCTCCAGGGGGGATGCGTTTCGCAGGGGCGCGAACAGTTTCTCATACTCCGGCGCCTTGAAGGCGGCCCAGAACTTTCCGCCACGCAGATTTTCATCACAAATCTTTTCGGGACAACGGACATATTCCTCGAGCAGTTCCGGCATTCCGCCGTCGCGGTAGTGCATTTCGTAACGCACCAGGCGGTTGCGCATCCCAAGTGCGCGCTGCAGAAGGTCTTCATCCTCCTCGCAGCGAAGAAGCCCGTCCGGATACTTGGAATAGAGCAGGAAGGAGTCCATTTTCTTTCCGTCCACGCCATAACCGTATTGCAGCAACGCCCGATAGAGTTGGAGCTGCACGGCGTGTTCCTTGCTCGCCTGCTTGCGAACGCCGGGACGCCCCAACTGGTAGTCGTTGGCCACCTTGCCGGATTTCTGCTCGATCAGCACCCGCCCGTCCTGCTGGAAAAAGTCCATTCGGCCCTGCAGGCCGAGAATCGGGGAGAAAAACGAGGGTTCGAGCAGCACGCGGTCGGGGCGGTACGCCGCGGCCTGGCGAGGCAGGTCTTTGAAGAGCATTTGATGGATATTGCTCCGCTGACTGAGGCCGTCCGCCTTCAGTTTCTTCAGTCCCGCCTCATCCAGACAGGAGAGGGCTTCCACGGCGTTGTCCCGCAGGAAACGACCGAGACTGTCCCCGTCTTCCGCCCGTCCGTGGACCTCTTCATCCAGCAACGCTCCGGCATAGTTTCCCAGCAGCGTGGCGGGCGTCGCCTCGAAATCCTTGATTTTCCGCAGCAGATTGTGCATCGGATTCTCCGAAATCAGGTCGAAGCAGCGCGCGACGGTCGTCACGTCCACCAGGTAATCCGGCTCAAAAATGATATGGCGGGGATGCAGAACGCCTGCACGAAGCCCGCTCCCAATGAGTTGCAACGTACAGGCGTCCGTCAGTATTTTGGAAAGATAGGCGTGGTCCTTTCCCAGCGCGAGCGTGAAGGCAGCTCCGTTCTCGTCTTCTACATTTACGGTCTCGCCCTCCCAGGAGCGGACCTTGACGCGGAGCTTTTCCTGCTGCATCGCCGGGTGGCCGCCCGGCCCTTATTCAATCACGTTCAGTTCGACGCGACGGTTCTTCTCACGTCCTTCCGGCGTGTCGTTGGTCGCAATCGGACGGGTCATACCATAGCCGGCGTAGGACAGACGGTCGGCGTTCACGCCCTTGGAGACGAAGTACTCATAGACCGCCTTGGCGCGCGCCTCGGAGAGTTTCTGGTTGTAAGCGGCACCACCCACGTTGTCGGTGTGACCGGAGACCTCGATCTTCGCATCGGGGTTCGCCTTCAGCCACATCACCACGGTGTAGAGGGGACCCTTCGCATCGTCCTTGATGATGGCCTTGCCCGTATCGAAGAGGGAGTTGGACATATCGGCCATGACCTTCTGGATCTCCACGGGGACTTCCTTCACCACGGTCACGGTGTCGTGCTGGATGACGGTGTTGACCACGGTATCCTTCTGGATGACGGTATTCACGACGGTGTCACGCTGGACCACCTTCACGGTGTCGCGCACAATGCGTTCCACATACTGAATGACCGGCTCAGCCTTCTTCTGGGAAACGGAACCGAAGGCCAACTTCAGTTTCAGGCCGCAGCCGACGGCGCCCAGGACAGAAGCGATGGGCTGATTCGTCTTGGCATCGTTCGGGCTCCAGGCATAGTAGTTACCGCCGCCTCTGGCAAAATCATAGGTCACGCCCGGGTCGTCATAGTTGCACTCCAGGAGGCTGCCCTGGTGGATGGTCGCCGTGTGGTGATATTCCATCACGCCGGGCGCCGTAGGGGCCTCTCCCTTATAGGAATAAACCCGGTTGCCGCCTTTGGCGAAGGGAAGGAAGCCATAATCGAAGTACAGACCGGTATAGAGGCCGAATCCTTTGGACAAAGACCAGCGGAAACCGACTTCGGCGGAAGCCAGCACCTGGAGCAGATTGAGGGACATTTTCCCTTTGGCGCCAAATTCGGAGACCGTCCAGTTCTCATTAAAACCGGCACCCGTAACCGCGTTGGCATAAACGTTCCGACCGGCTTGAGCCTTGTCAAACTCCACGCCGTTTTCATCGTACCAGAATTGCCGGTCCGGGAAGAAATCCGTATTGTACACCTGCACGTCCGCCGCATCTTCATAGGCTTCCTTGCCCCAGAAAGTACCATAAGAATCGGTATGACCGCTGTTCATCGGATTGGTTCCCTTCGGGGCGGTAAGCGGAGAACGGTTGAACGATCCCAGGAAGTTGAAGCCGATCTTTGCGCCGACGGCCGCATAGAAGTGATGGGATTTCTGCGCGTTGAGCGGCACCATAAACTGGAGCATCACGGGAATCTGCGCCGTATAGAGCGTCTGCTTTTCCGTGAAGTTAATCGAGTTGTACGTGACGTACCATTTGTTGTCAAACGGGTTCTGGTAACTGTCGATTTTACTCCAGCTGATGGCATTGAAGGCGCCGAGGTCGGTCCGCACGTCCGCCAGACTGAAGGCGCGGTCGGAAGCGGTGAAGCCGCCGCGGTAAATCGCTACCTCCAGACCGGTGGTCAGACCCAGCAGGTCACTGAAGTGGTAGGTGTAGCCGAAACCGGCACCGCCCGCAAGGGCATCCGTGAAACTAAAGCGGGTATTCGCCACAAAATTGTTGTCAATCTTGTAGCCGAGGTTCGACATACCACCGAACAAATCGACGTGGAACTCATGGGCGGGAACCCATTGGGCCTGTGCCTCAGACTGCTGCGCAAACGCGGCCGTACCGGCCAGGATGACAAAAAGGGAAACTAAGAGTCTTTTCATAGGTTTACATCTTTCTCACAAATGTAAGCAAAATTTCTTATATTTGTGCTTAATGGATACAAAAGATGCCATAAAAGGCCGGGAAAAGGTCATCGTGAAGGTCACGATTGTCGGCGCGGCGGTCAATGCCCTGCTGGTGCTCTTCAAGTACGCGGCGGGATGGCTGGGACACAGTGCCGCGATGATTGCGGACGCCACGCACTCCCTTTCAGACTTTCTCTCGGACCTGGTCGTGCTCTGTCTGGTACGCATCAGCGGCAAGCCGCAGGACAAGGCCTACGACTACGGCTATGGCAAATTCGAGACGCTGGCTACGACCGCCATCGGCCTTCTTCTGCTGGCCGTCGCCGTCGGAATTTTCTACAGCGGAGGAACGCGCATTATCGCCTGGCTGCGCGGAGAATCGCTTTCCGTCCCGGGCTGCGCCGCGCTCTGGGCCGCCCTGCTTTCCATTGTCCTCAAGGAAATTACCTATCGATATACGGCCGCGCGCGCGGGGGCCGTACGTTCCGACGCCCTGATGGCCAACGCCTGGCACCATCGCAGCGACGCCCTTACCTCCATCGCCGCCGCTATCGGCATCGGCGGTGCCATTCTTTTCGGTGAAAAATGGGCCGTGCTCGACCCGATCGCCTCCCTGCTGGTCGCTGTGTTTATCGTGAAAGTGGCCCTCGGACTGTTGCGCGACGGGGTGGGGGAACTGATGGAAAAATCCCTTCCGGAAGAGGTTGAGGCCGAAATCCTGCAAATCGTTCAGTCCTTTGACGATGTCTCCGACCCCCATCACCTGCGCACCCGCAAAATCGGCAATTCCTACGCCATCGAACTACACCTGCGTATGCGGGGAGACATCCCGCTGCAGCAGGCCCACGCCCGCGCATGCGACATCGAGCACGCACTCAAAACCCGCTTTGGCGAGCGCACGCACGTAACTGTGCATATGGAACCGGTTAAATAATCAGTCCAAAAACAGCGCAATCCTTTTCTGGAGATAGTCGCGAAGGACCGACCACTTGTAATAGGGGCCCTGTTCCGTTTCCAGTTTCCCAAAACGCACTTCTTCGCCGTTGAGCAGGAGTTTGACGAGGAATTCGGGCTCACCGGCCTTCGCACATCCTTTCGCCTTCTTGTCGGCCCAGCCTTTGGGCGCGTAGAAGACCATCTGCAGGTTTCCGCCCATCGGGGAACGGAAGGTCTGGAAATAGAGGCAAAGGTCGTCAGGATTTTCGGGAATGGTGCCGAAATCCTCCACATCGGCAATCATCAGAAGGGTCATCAGGCAGTGGTCGTGGCCGAAACGAAGGTCGGCACCCTTCTCGCCGGATGCCAGACGCTTGTCGGCACGCAAGACCATATCCCGCCAAATGTTGCTGCAGGGCGTCTTATACGCGTTGTATTCGCGGAAAGAATCGTAGTTGCAGCACTCCCACACCTGGGCGTACTGCTCCTTGTCGAAGATGCCCTCGACCTTCGCACGGTAATTCTCAGGGACGCTGTTCATGCCGCCCACCAGCAACTGGAAGACAAACATCACACTGAAAGCCGTCCGTCCGCCCAAACCCTTTTCAGGGTCCTTGAAAATCTTGCCGAGCACATCCTTATAGCCGGGAAAACGGCGGTGCAGGAAGGCGTCGGGCGACTCGGCATAGGGGAACGGCGTGGCCGGACCGCTGTATTTGATAGGGTTGTCCTTGCGGTTGGGCGCGGTGCACTGCATTTCAGCGACGCCCTGATGCTGATAAATCGAAACATTGGGGCAGGTCCGCGCCAGGGAGGTGCAGAAGGAGCCCATACTGATAATCGAGCGGATTTTCGGGGAAGCGCACGCATCCACGCGGGATTTTCCCTTGAAGGCGGCCGGGAAGGACTCCGCCATGGTCTTGGCGATATACTGGTGCTGCTGCCAGCCCAGCGGCGTCAAATCGCCCGTGTGGGCAAGGACGGTATCCGCAAACGGCTTCAGTTCGGCGTACAACTGTTTCCCGTAATCCGTCAGGTTGTCGGAAGAATCCGCAGCGGCAAGCATGCGCACGGGGGTGGCATAGGCACGCGTGGTGTAGGCAAAACGGGATCCGTGACGGCCATAATGGCTCACATAGACGGGTTCGTACCCCTTCGGGGCGGACGACATGCTTTTCGGGCTCATATCATAGACGGCATCCAGCCCCGAGCAAAGGTTCCAGTCGGCACGGATTTCGTCACGAACGGAGGTCCGCTGCGCAAAAAGAGACAGGGAGAAGCCCAGTACGAGCAGGGAAACAAAAATGTTTTTCGTGTTCATTTTTATGTGGTTTGGTTGTTTTCGGGGGCATTTTCACGCGTCCCTTTTACAAATGTATGGAAAAATATTGAAACGACCCTCGCTTGACTGACAAAATCTTTGTATCTTTATGCCTTGAAAAACGCCAACAAGGGTGACGGACTACCTTCTCATCGCACTGCTGGCCGTCTGCGCCAGCTTCATCCAGCGAACCACGGGCTTCGGTTTCGGGGTGTTCATCATGACGGCGCTTCCCTTCCTGATGCCTTCCTACGGTGAAGCCACGGCGCTCTCGGGCATCCTGTCCATCTTCACCACGCTGATTATCTGCATCCGGATGTACCGCTATATCGTCTGGAAACGCCTCTGGCCCATCCTGATCACCTTCATCGTCACTTCCTTTGCCGCGATTTACCTGCTGACGCTCCTTCCGGTGCGCACCCTGCTCGTGCTGCTGGGCTTCGCGCTTATTCTCACCAGCGTGTACTTCCTGTTCGTCGGCGGTCGCCTCCATCCCAAACCCACGACCTCGCTCCAGATTACGACGGGCGTTCTCAGCGGACTTCTGGGCGGCTTTTTCGGCATGCAGGGCCCGCCTGTCGTGCTCTATTTCGTCTCTTCGGAACCGGACAAAAACCATTACATGGGCATCATTTCCGCCTATTTCCTGCTGGGAAACCTGGCGATGACCCTCTTCCGTGCCTACCACGGCTTTGTCACCCAGGCGGTCGCGCTCGCTTCGCTCCCCGGGCTTCTGGGGATTGTCATCGGCACTTTCCTGGGCTCCGTGGTGTTTGAAAAAATTCCCGCGAAAGCCTTCCGCTACGTCGTTTATTCCTACATCGGCATTTGCGGAATCATCGTACTGATTACGCTCTGACGGATTTTTTGCGTATCTTTGCAGGACTGAACGAACATCATGCACAAATCCCATATCCGTAACTTCTGCATCATTGCCCATATCGACCACGGGAAGAGCACCCTGGCCGACCGAATGCTCGAACAAACCAGCACCCTCGCGGCCCGCGAGATGGAAAACCAGGTGCTGGACTCGATGGATCTCGAGAAGGAAAAGGGCATTACAATCAAGAGCCACGCCATCCAGATGGACTACCATTACAAGGGCGCGGCGGCGGAAAAAGGGGATTACGTCCTGAACCTCATCGACACCCCGGGCCACGTAGATTTCTCCTATGAAGTGTCCCGCGCCATCGCCTCTTGCGAGGGGGCGCTGCTCGTGGTGGACGCCACCCAGGGCATTCAAGCCCAGACCATCAGCAATCTCTACCTGGCCATCGAACACGACCTGGAAATCATTCCCGTGCTCAACAAAATCGACGTAGAGTCCGCCATGCCCGAAGTGGTCACCGACCAGATTGTGGACCTGCTCGGCTGCAAGGCGGAAGACGTGCTCCGCTGCTCGGCCAAGACGGGAGAGGGCGTTCCCGCCATTCTGGACGCCATCGTCGAGAAAATTCCCGCCCCGACCGGAGAGGAAAACGCCCCGCTGCAGGCCCTGATCTTCGACTCGGTCTTCAACTCGTTCCGCGGCATCATCGCCTATTTCAAGGTGGAACAAGGCAGCATCCGCACAGGGGACAAGGTCAAGTTCTTCAATACCGGGAAAGAGTACGTCGCGGATGAAGTGGGCGTGCTGAAAATGAAACTCTGCCCGCGGGATGAAATCCCCTGCGGCAGCGTCGGATACATCATCAGCGGCATCAAGACGGCCTCCGAAGTGAAGGTAGGTGACACCATCACGCTGGTGGACAACCCCTGCGACAAGGCCATTGCGGGCTTTGAAGAGGTCAAGCCGATGCTCTTCGCGGGTATGTACCCGGTTGAAACGGACCAGTACGAAGAACTGCGCAGTTCCCTCGAAAAATTCCAGCTCAACGACGCCTCGCTCGTCTTCGAACCCGAGTCGTCTCTGGCCCTGGGCTTCGGCTTCCGCTGCGGCTTCCTGGGCCTCCTGCACCTGGAAATCGTCCAGGAGCGGCTTTTCCGTGAGTTCGGAATGGATGTGATTACCACCGTACCGAACGTCTCCTATAAGGTGTTTACCACCCAGGGGGAAGTCCTCGACGTGCACAACCCTTCCGGAATGCCGGCGCCCACGCTGATCGACCATATCGAAGAGCCCTACATTCAGGCCCAGGTCATCAGCAAAGCGGATTTCTACGGCCCGATCATGAAACTCTGCCTGGACAAGCGGGGAACGCTCAAAGGGCAGCACTACCTCACGGCCGACCGGCTGGAACTCACTTACGAGATGCCCCTTTCGGAAATCGTCTTCGACTTCTACGACAAACTCAAAAGCATCTCCAAGGGTTACGCCTCCTTCGACTACCACGTCTGCGGCTATCGCGAGTCCAAACTGGTCAAACTGGACATTCTGCTGAACGGGGAGCCGGCCGATGCCCTCTCTACCCTCATTCACGCCGACCATGCCTACGAGTTCGGCCGCAAGATCTGCGAAAAACTGCGCGAACTGATCCCGCGCCAGCAGTTCGACATCGCCATCCAGGCCGCCATCGGTGCGAAAATCATCGCCCGCGAGACCGTACGGCAGGTGCGCAAGGACGTGACGGCCAAGTGCTACGGCGGCGATATTTCCCGTAAGCGCAAACTGCTTGAAAAACAGAAACAAGGCAAGAAACGCATGCGCCAGATCGGTACGGTAGAAGTGCCGCAAAGCGCGTTCATGGCGGTGCTCAAGCTCGACTGAGCCTGCTCATAACAAGTTTGTTTTATTCAAAAACAAACAGGAAGATAAGCCCATTTCAACAAAAACAAAACGCTCCGGAGTGAAACTTCACTTCGGAGCGCTTGTAAGGAATGCGGCAGCGACCTACTCTCCCACCTGGTGGGGCAGTACCATCGGCACACGTGAGCTTAACTTCTCTGTTCGGAATGGGAAGAGGTGGGACCTCACCGTTATTACCGCCGCAATATAATAATTGAAAGAGAGAT
>JAGCXP010000044.1 GCA_017961345.1 Bacteroidales bacterium
TCAACCATAAGGTACACGCATTACTTCTATTGCCTTTATAGTCAGCTAATTGGAAATCGTCAGCAAGATGCTGAAGATTTCAAGAGCCCAATTCTTCAGCAAGATGCTGAAGTTTTCCAGGTCATTTTCAATATACCTTGGACCCACCATATGTGCATCATCGACAAAGTGAAAGGTGATGCCAAGAAGGGTCTTTTCTTTGCCAGGAAGTCGCTGAATAATAATTGGGGAAGAGCAGTACTTCTGAACTTCCTCTCAACAGACCTCTACGAGCGCCAGGGCGCAGCCCAGACCAACTTCGCGCTCACCATACCGGCGCAGGAAAGCGACCTTGCCCAGGACCTTCTGAAGAGTCCATACGATTTCACGTTCCTGCCGGGGAAGGAGAAGTATCAGGAGGACGAGTTGAAAGATGCCTTGATTGATCACATCACCCGGTTCCTGGTTGAATTGGGCAAGGGCTTCTCTTATGTCGGCAAGGAGTACCGCCTCGTTGCCGGAGGAAAGGAAAAGTTCATCGACTTGCTCTTCTACATCATCCCGCTGCATCGATATTGCGTGATCGAGGTCAAGGTTACGGAGTTCGATTTCCCGGATCTGGGACAATCGCCCGATGGGAATCTCCGAATACGAGGTTGCCCGAGAGCAACTCCCGGACGATTTGAAAAACGCCCTCCCCTCTCCGGAAGAAATCGAGCAAGGCTTAATGAACAGATAGCCCCTCCCTTCCCCGAAATCAACATATCCTCCACCTTTCTCCGAAGCGGAGCGGTAGAGGATATGGAAAAGTATCTGATGTAGGTACGACGCCTTCAGCTTCAGCTGCGGCTGCGGCAACGCCCTTTTACTCCTGTTCGTTCAGCACGATGTGCATCGTATCCTGCGCGATGACGAGTTCCTCGTTGGTGCAGATGACGGCCACCTTCACTTTCGAATCCGGCAGGGTGATCATCACGTCCTTGCCGCGGCAGTCGTTGGCCTCGTGGTCGAACTTGATGCCCAGGTAAGCCATGTTGTCGCAGACGCGGCGGCGCAGACGGGCGTTGTTCTCGCCGATGCCGCCGGTGAAGACCACCAGGTCCACGCCGTTCATTTCGGCGGTGTAGGCACCTACATAGTGGATAATTCCGTGAACAAGCTTCTTCAGGGCCAGCTTGGCGCGGTACTCGCCCGCGTCGGCGGCCTTGCCCAGGTCACGTGCGTCGGAAGAAATCCCCGACACGCCGAGGAAACCGCTCTCCTTGTTGAGCATCGTCTCCACCTGGTCGGCGGTGAGTCCCTCTTTCTTCTGGATATAGGTCACCACGGACGGGTCCACCGCACCGCTGCGCGTACCCATGATCAGACCGTCGAGCGGGGTCAGACCCATTGAAGTCTCGATACACTTGCCGTTCGCCACGGCGGAGATGGAACTGCCGTTGCCCAGATGGCAGGTAATGATGCGGCAGTTCTTGTAATCCAGACCGGCGAACTGCGCGCCCTTGGCGGACACATAGCGATGACTGGTGCCGTGGAAACCGTATTTGCGGATGTCGTACTGCTCATAGTAGCGATAGGGAATCGCATAGGTATAGGCATAATCCGGCATGGTCTGATGGAAAGCGGTGTCGAAGACCGCCACCTGCGGCGTCCCGGGCATCACCTCCTTCACGGCATAGATACCCTTGAGGTTGGCGGGGTTGTGGAGCGGACCGAGGTCACAGCACTTCTCCACCTGGGCGATCAGCGCGTCGTCGACGAGTTTGCTGGCAGTCAGTTTGGCACCGCCGTGCAGCACGCGGTGGCCGACCGCTTCGATATCCTCCAGGGAGGAAAGAACGCCGAACTTTTTGTCCGTCAGGGCTTCCAGCACGGCACGGATGGCCACGGTGTGGTCGTGAATCGGTTTCTCCACTTCCAGCACATCCTTGCCCGTCGGCTGATGTTTGAGCTTGGACATATCCATCCCGATGCGCTCCACCAAACCTTTGGCAAGCAGGTCATACACTTCGTCGCTTTTCATGTCGAGCAGCTGATACTTCAGGGAAGAGCTGCCGCAGTTCAGAACCAGAATAATCATATAAAATAGGTTTACAGTGTTTCGACTGGGTCAAAAAAGGAAAATCTTTTTTGGTTGAAAAAGTTTTTCCGTATGGCTAACAAAGATAAAAAGAATTTCTCGAACTTACCATAAAAAAATGTCAGCGACAGACGGCATCTTTAAATCCCTGTGCTTCACGGGCGGGGTTGCAGCGGGACTCGCCCTGCGCGAGTCTTTCGTTTTCCCGGGATGGGAATGGCAGGTTTTTGTTTCCGTCCTGTTTTTGCTGCCGGCTCCCCTTACGTATTTTTTTTGGAAAAAAGGTCAAAAAAAAGAAAATCTTTTTCTGTTTTGTGTTTTTGTAACTGGACTCTTTTGCGGAGGGCTTGGGGGCTCGGACGCAGGTTGGAGCGCACTTCGGGACGCGTGGTTATCGCCCCAACGCTTTGCCCTCCGCCTGCGGGCGTTGATTGGGCACATTCCCTATCCGCACGAAGACACCGCCCCGCTGGTGACGGCCCTTCTGACCGGCGAGCGAAGCGGACTCAGCCGGGAAATCCGCCAGGCCTTTCGCGCGAGCGGCGCCTCCCACCTGCTGGCCCTCTCCGGGATGCACGTGGGACTGCTTTGTCTTGTTGCAGAAAAGGCGCTCGGTATTTTCGGCAACCGCCCCGTCTGGAAAAAACTGCGCGGAGGGCTGCTCGTTGCCCTCTGCGGCTTCTACACCCTCGCCGTCGGAGCCGGCCCCTCCATCGTACGGGCCTTCTTCTTTCTTCTGCTGCGGCAACTGGCCCTTCTGCTGGAACGGAAAGTCCGTCCTTCCGACATCCTTTCCGGCGCACTGATTCTCCAACTCTGCATCACGCCCGACGCCCTGAAAAGCATCGGCTTCCAACTCTCCTACCTCGCCATGGCCGGCATTGTCTTCCTGATGCCCCGCCTTTCCGCCCTGTATACGGGGAAATGGTTCAAAAAGATTTGGGAATTGTGCGCGCTGTCGCTCTCCTGCCAGGTTTTCACCGGCCCCCTCGTCTGGTGGAAATTCGGCACCTTTCCGCCCTATTTCCTGCTGACGAACCTGCTTTCCGCCCCGCTGATGACCCTTCTGATGCTCTCTTCCCTGATGAGCGTCGGCACGGCCGCCCTCGGGATGGACGGGACAGTCGTCTACACCATCAACGACGCCCTCGCCGGGGCGCTGATTTTTTCACTGGATGTGATAGCCGGAATGTAAAACGGGGCTGTTTACCGGAAGAATCAAAATCCTTCGGAAGCCCACACGCAAAAACGCGCCGCCGATGCCTTGCCGGAGCCAGCCGAAGCGGACGCATCCGCCATTTCGGCAGAATCTTCCGCACAGACCAGGCAGGCCTCCAGGCCGGGGGTCGCCTCCACGAAATAGCGGGCCGTCTCCTCGCCCACCACCATGCAATAGGTGGCCAGGGCATCGGAAAGCAGGGTCGGCCAGCCCTCAAAATCAGCTCCTGGAGCCGTCAGCGGGCAATTTTCTCCCACAATGACGGTCGCACTGCAAAGGGTGTGGGCGACGGGATAACCGCTCTGCGGATTGATGGTATGGGTGTATTTCACGCCGTTCTTGACATAGAATTTCCGGTAGTTGCCGGAGGTGACCACGCCACAGGGTTGCTCAGGCAAAGAAAACACACGGATGACGCTCGCACCCGGCTCTTCGTTGCCGTCGCTGGGCGTATCGATGCCGAGCGTCCACGCCTTTCCTTTCGGGTTCAGCCCCCGGCAATAGATTTCTCCGCCCACGTTCACCATCATATTCCGCACGCCGATTTCTTCGAGATAGCGGGCGAGCAAATCACAGCTCAGTCCCTGTGCAAACGCATTGAAATTGAAGCGCTGGGGCGTTCCGTCGGGGCGAGTCAGGAAGAAGTAGCCACCCAAAGCCTTCAGGGAATCCACCCGCTGCGGCGAGGGCAGGGAGTCGTTTTTGAAACCGAAGCCCCAGGCATCGAAGAGCGCAGCGGCCGAAGCGTCCACCTTTCCGCCCGTCAGCCCCCAGACCTTTTCCGCCAGGCCGACGGCCTCCCGGAACAAACGCAGCTGCGGGTCATCCGTTGCTCCGTTTTCTCCGTCCGGAGAAGCGAGTTCCCCCCGCATGTGACGGGACAGCACGGAATTCTTGTTGTAGCCCGAAAGCGACGCATCCACCAAATGCAGCAGGCTGTCCAACGCCTCGTGCACCTGCGCGGGCGAAACACGCACGCCCTCCAGGTCGCACTTCACCTGCCAGACTCCGCCCTGCGCATACCCGCTGAAAACGGTATACTCCTGCCGCTGGCACCCTGTGAGCAGAATCCCCGCAAATCCGAGCACCCCCCAGACGACGAGCGCCAACAGCCCCTTTACAATTGTCCGAATGGCTTTCATACCTGCTACCCGCGGATAAAGGCAATCATGCCCGCGAGATCATCTTTCCCGAACGCCTGCTGCTGCCCGGAAGCGAGGTTCTTGAGATTGATTACCCCTTTCGCCGCCTCATCGCTGCCGCAGATGCTTAACACCGGAATGCCTTTGCGGTCGGCATAGTCGAACTGCTTCTTCAGTTTGGTGTTTTCAGGATAGATTTCGCAGCTCACCCCTTCCGCCCGGAGAGCAGCCACGACGGGAATGAGGTAGGCCGTCTCGCCCATGTTGGCAAAGAGCACATCGGTGGAAGAGCGCAATCCGGCGGGGAACTTATCCAATCCGGTAAGCACGTCGTAGATACGGTCGGCACCGAAGGAAATCCCCACGCCCGAGGTGTCGGGCAGGCCGAAAATGCCGGTCAGATTGTCGTAACGGCCGCCGCCGCAGATGCTTCCGATGGCAAAGTCGAGGGCTTTCACCTCGAAGATGGCGCCGGTGTAATAGTTCAGGCCGCGGGCCAGGGACAGGTCGATTTCGACCGGGCTGGAAACCGATGCGCAGTCGATGTAGCCCAACAGTTCCTCCAGTTCCTCCACGCCTTTGAGTCCCGCCTCGGAAACAATGCCCGACGCACTTCCCCCTTCGAACAGCCCCTTCATCACGGCGAGTTTCTCCCGGTTGTCACCGGAGAGCGTCAGCACCGGTTCAATCACCGCCACCGCCTGCGCGGACAAGCCCTTTTCCGCCATTTCCGCCTTCACGGCGTCAAGACCGATCTTATCGATCTTGTCGATGGCCACGGTGATGTCCACCACCTTGTCGGGCGCCCCGGCAATCTCGGCGAGGCCCGTCAGCAGTTTGCGGTTGTTGATCTTGATGCACACCTGCACGTCGAGTTTGCGGAACACGGTGTCCACAATCTGCACCAGTTCCAGTTCGCTCAGCTGGCTCTTGGAACCGATGACATCGGCGTCGCACTGGTAGAACTCGCGGTAGCGTCCTTTCTGCGGACGGTCGGCCCGCCAGACCGGCTGGATCTGGTAGCGCTTGAAAGGGAAGGGAATCTCATCCCGATGCTGCACCACGTAGCGGGCGAAAGGCACCGTCAGGTCGTAGCGCAGGCCCTTCTCGCACACCTGCAGGCTGATTTTTTTGCTGTCTCCGGAAGAAAAATCCACATCGGCGAACGCATCGCCCGAATTGAGGATGCGGAACAGGAGTTTGTCCCCTTCTTCCCCGTACTTGCCCAGCAGAGTGGAGAGGTTTTCCATCGCGGGTGTTTCAATCTGAGCAAAGCCATAGGTACGGAACACGCCGCGGATGGTGTCGAAAATATAGTTGCGCGCCGCCATTTCGGAGGGACCGAAATCACGGGTGCCTTTGGGAATGGAAGGTTTCTGTGCCATTATTCTTCCGTTAATTGTTTGGTATAATTTCTCCATTTCTCGAGCAGGGCCTGCATATCTTCGGGAACGGGGCTCTCGAAGCGCATCCACGCACCCGTGCGGGGATGGCGAAAGCCCAGCGTGCGGGCATGCAAGGCCTGCCGGGGCAGGATTTTGAAGCAGTTTTCAATAAACTGCCGGTATTTCGCATAAATGGTTCCCTGGCGGATTTCCTTTCCGTCGTAGCGCTCGTCACCGAACAGGGGGTGGCCGATGTGGCGCATATGGACGCGAATCTGATGGGTACGTCCCGTCTCCAGGCGGCACTCCACCACCGTCACGAAGCCCAGCCGTTCGAGCACCTTGTAATGGGTGACGGCCGTCTTGCCCTGCTCCCCCTCCGGAAACACCTTGTAGCGCAGCCGGTCCGAGGGGTCCCGCCCGATGTTGCCGTCTATCGTGCCTTCATCCTCCTGCAGGTTGCCCCAAACCACGGCCAGGTAGCAGCGCTCGATGCTGTGCTCGAAAAACTGGTGCGAGAGGTCCAGTTGCGCCTCTTCGTTCTTGGCCACCACCAGCAAGCCGGAGGTGTCCTTGTCGATACGGTGAACCAGTACGCCCATGCGTTCGTCCTTCGCGTCCGGCCCCTGGGAAATGCCCAGATAGCCCGCGAGGGCGTTGACCAGCGTGCCGCTGTAGTTGCCGTGTCCGGGATGAACGACCATTCCCGCCGGCTTGTCAATGACCAGCACGTCCTCGTCCTCATAGACGATGTTCAGGGGAATGTTCTCGGGCAGAATTTCCAGGCCGCGCCGCTCGTAGGGCATCACGAAACTCACGACATCGCCCGGACGGATGACGAAATTGGCCTTGACCGTCTTTCCGTTCACCTGCACATAGCCCGCCTTGATGGCCAGCTGGATGCGGTGGCGGGAACTGTGGTCCATGTGGAAGGAAAGGAACTTGTCCACGCGCAGCGGTGCCTGTCCTTTGTCCGCCTCGAAACGATAATGCTCAAAGCTCGCGCCTTCGCACTCTTCGACATTGTCGGGCGAAAGTTCGTAATCGATCTCTTCCGCCTCCATCATTGGGCTTCACTCCGCTGGGGAACTTTCTCCGGATCCAGGGTCAAATAGAGGTTGACACCGCCGCCCAGACGCACCCGTCCCGCGTGGATATCGGGGCTCTGACGATACACCACGGCGTTCAGCGAGTCGGTATAGTCGCGCACATCGCGGTCGAAGTACATCCGGCCGACGTTCAGGGAATTGTCATGGAGGATATCAATAGCCGGAATCATCCGCTGCCCGAGCAGGTCGGGAACCGTCGTCGCATTTTCGCTGGCGTTCACGCCGAGAATCAGGTCGATGGGCGCATCGCTCTCAATCTGGGTACCGGCCTCGATATTCTCCCCGCGATACCGCTGGGCAAGCACGTTGTTGGTCGCAAAATCATTCTCGTAACGCAGCGTTCCCACTCTCAGGCCGGCGCCGATAATCTCGGAGGTCGCCTGGCGCAGGGAATACCCCAGCACGTTGGGCATCGTCACCATCTTGGGCATCACGGCATTGATAACCAGACGGATGGTCCTCCCCTGTTTCACAGCGTTTCCCCCCGCAGGCATCTGTCGGTACACGTGTCCGCAAGGCATCCCTTTCACATAGACCGAATCGCTCACCAGCACCTTCAGCCTCGCCTTATGGGCTGCCTGAGAAGCCTCACTGACGCTCATGCCGGTAAAATCCGGCACCTTGATTTCCTTTCCGTGCCGGGTCAGAAGCCACAGGCTCAGGGCGGCGACAATCAGCACGACAAGGTACACGCCAACCACGCCCAGCACATTACGGGGAATCGGCTTACGGAGGAATTTCTGAATTTTATCGGTCTTTTTCATCTTTTCAAAGGCGGCAGGATTAATCCTTCACACAACGGACGGAGGCGTAAAAACTGGCCTTATCCATCGCATCCACATACACGTCCGGGCTGTCGTAATAGAATGAGCGGCAGAGCGCACTCCCCGTTCCGGCTTCCGTAGCCGTCCAGAAAAAGGCACGCCGGCCGGCATACTTGAAATACTGCCTGCCGGTAGCGGCTCCCATCATCTTCACGTCCATCCGGGCATTTTCAGTCACATTGACCGTCGGCTGATACTCGCATTGCTGGACGGTATTGAAGGTGTAATAACACATCATCTCTCCGGCCACGCCCAGCCATTTCTTTCCTTCCTGCGGCACATCGGAAGCGGAAGCAGGTTTCACGGCCACGGCCATCGCGGTCCACTCCGCATCCGTCGGCAGATGCCAGCCGTCCGGACAGGCGTTCATCGCTTCGTTCCAGTTGTAATACCCGCCGAACACGCCCCGCATGATTTCGTAGTTGAGGAAACCCGTTCCGACCGGAGTCCCGTTACGGTCCTCTTCGGCCGCGAGATTGATTCTCATCCAATGTTTTCCGCCGATTTTCGTGGAGACATATTCACAGCCCTTCCAGCTCCAGATGCTGTCCTTGGACGCTTCGTAGGTCTCCAGGGGAAGGCTGCAATCCGCTTTCCAGCCCGGACGGACCAGCGAAACGGTCGCGCTCACACCCGCGGAATAGTAATTGCCCGAAGGCACGGCCGTACAAACGACGGAAAAACTGCCGATGGTATCGGCCGGATAGGTATAACTGAAGGAGCCATACCCTTTCACGTTCGTCGCATCCACGGCGCTGTCCATTCCCGGCGTCACCTGCCAGCGATACTTGATGCCCTGCTCGGGGTGATTCGGAAAATCGGGATGATAGAGTTTATTGTCTACCTCGAACGTATCTTTCTGTCCGTCCGTACCCAGGTAGCGATAATATGAGAAACTCAACGCCCCCTCCAGATATCCCTTTGTCGGCTCCGTCTGTTTCTTCTTGCACCCCGCCGCCATCACCAGAGCTGCCAGCGCCAGCAGGATACCCCTATGAATGAAACCTCTCATGTTCACATTTTCTATAACCTGCAAATATAGCAAGAAAATCCGGAACCCGCAAAGCGCATGCGGATTCCGGACTTCCATACCGACAAAATCGTTCTTATAGAGCTTACAGATGAACGCCTGTCGCCCGTTCAATATCTTCGGATGACATCCCCATATCCTTCAGCCTCTCCGCAATCTCGTAAGACGTCTCTTTACAACCGTCCCTATGCCCGTCGAGGTAATACGCCCCGCCGATGTCTTCGCGTTCCCGTTGTGAAATCATAGCCTGCAAATATTGGTTTTGTTCCGGCTTCCGGAGTCCCAGCATCTTCGCGGCATCCAGCACGGGCGCGAAGCGCTCCGGGA
>JAGCXP010000045.1 GCA_017961345.1 Bacteroidales bacterium
AGCAGGGGACAGAAGAGTTCACGTTGCACGATGGGCTCGTTGATACCCACAGGATAGATGACCGTGGGAGCATAGCGACGCGTTTCCGTGTTGCCGACACCGCCGAAGACGATGCGGTCGCGGTACTCGTCGGCGAGGCGGGCGCATTTGTCGAAAGCGCCGTCGGTAATGAGCTTGGGATACTCGGGATTCTCCTCGGCGTGCTCTCCAATCTGGGAGACGAACGCATTCTTCAGCTCCGCCAAAAACGGCTCCGCCACCTCTTCGGCCACGGCAATCTGGTTGATGTTGATGCAGATCTGTCCGGCATTGGTGAGTTTGAAGAAGGCAATTTTCCGGGCAGCGTCCTTTAGGTCCGCGTCCTTCCGGACGACGCACCAGTTGCCCGTCTCGCCGCCCAGTTCCAGGGCGACGGGAGTGAGGTTCTTGGCCGCCTCGGCAAGTACGTGCTTGCCCACGGCCGGAGAACCGGTATAGAAGATCTTGTCGAAGCGCTGCGCCAGGCACAGGTCGGCCACATCGTGCCCGCCGTCGATGAGGGTGACATATTCCGGCGGGAATACCTCGGCGAAGAACTTCTTGAGCGCCGCTGTCGAGGCCGCCGACTTGCTGCTGGACTTGATGACTATCGTGTTTCCGCCCGCCATCGCGGCCGCAACCACACCGATGGTAAGGAGGATAGGGAAGTTGAACGGGCTGATGACCAGCGATACGCCGTAAGGCATCTTATAGACCTTTGTGACCGTGCTGGGGAAGCACATGAGGCCGCTGAAATGGCGCTCCGGGCGCGCCCATCGGCGCAGACCATGGAGTATCTCGTTGATTTCGACGATAATGGGGCCGATGTCGCAAAGGTAGGCCTCCACGGTGCTGCGGCCGAGGTCTTCGGCCAGGGCGTCCTCGAACTCTTTCTCATGGGCGAGGACAGCAGCCTTCAGCCGCTTGAGCTGCTTGATGCGCCAACTGACGGGGAGCGTCTCCCCAGTGCGGAAGAACCGCCGCTGGGCCGCCACGATCTCGCGGACTTGGTCTTCGGAATAAGTATCCATCGTTCTTGTCTCTTGTGTTCGATAGTACAAATGTACGATTATTTCGGAAACTTACCCATGTTGGCACCCTGGCTCGCTTGAGCCGGGTCCCTCCCGAACCCAAAGTTGCAAAACCTGCATTCTACGACCCGCAGCGCAACATTTGCCCCTTCGCGAGGTGGGGTATGTTGCATCCGAGGGCACAGAACCCCGTTTTTGCAACCGGGGCTTCGGGAGATTCCGGGTCAATCCCGGAATGACAGGTGGGGCCGTCCCGGAATGCCGAGTCAGGCCTGGAGTGACAGGTTGGTCAATCCCGGAATGTGGAACGTCTGTCTGGAGTTTGCCCGGAGCGGCTTCGGAATCTGATTCTTTTACGCGAAATACCTGGATTTTTATAGAAACAATGAGGATAGAATCAGTGCTATAGGGCCTTCTGTGGGTCTTTTCCAACAATATCCGTTTCCCATTTTGAGAAAACGGATAAGTCAGGGTACCTTACGCAAAAAAAGAAAATGGATGAATCTATCGATGATATCTGGCATGTCTATTCAGACGGAACGCGGGCGGATATTCCGTTCGACACGGTGGAGGATAAGGTATTCGGCTGGAACAGTGTGGCAATCTGCGCTGAAATCGCCGGGGTGCGGGTCTGGGTGGTTACGGTAAATGACACCCACTTCCATTCTCTGGTCAAAGGCACGGAAGAACGGGCGGAGCGATACAGGAATCGGCTTCAACAGCGGCTGCAGAGACATTTTCCGGATGATAATGTGCACGTTGCTTGCAAGCCTGTCGTCATCCGGGAAAAAGTATTGTCCCGGTTTATGTATGCCTATCGGAACTGTATGGATTTTTACAGGAAACTACCGGGCGAGTATTCCTGGGGATGCGGCCATCTGTATTTTTCCGAGCAACGGTACTTCTTCAGGGGACGCCGGATCGGAAGCTTGTCCTGGAGGGAGCGCATACGGCTGTTCCGGACGAAGCATCCCCTTCCGCCCAATTGGCAAATGGATGAAGACGGTCGGATTCTGCCGGAATGCTTCGTGGATTATGGGGCCGTGGAGCGTTTCTTCAGGAGCCCCCGGGCCTTCATTGCTTTCCTGTATGTCCGAAAGGAAGACGAGGCGGCCATCAAGCAGGAGATCTTTCAGGACTACATGGAGTCCAGAAGCATCCAGGAACTTCGCAAGACGGGTAACAAGTATTGTCTCAATTACTGTGGAAAGACCCTGGTCAACGCGCCGTTTGAAATCCGCCTGAAAGTGGCCGGCCGCATGCTGGCCGAACGGATTTCCGGCCGGAGCCCCAGCCTTGCCAAGGCGTTGTACCTCCAACCGGCGGATCTCAAGTATCTGGTATGAGACGAGGCTCGGTTTTCCCGATCGTGATGTTGCAAAACCTGCATTCTACGACCCATAGCGCAACATTTGCCCCTTCGCGAGGTGGGGTATGTTGCATCTGAGGGCACAGAACCCCGTTTTTGCAACCGGGGCTTCGGGAGATTCCGGGTCAATCCTGTTATGGCGGGGAAGGTTAGCGCCGGATGCCCTCGAAGTGCCGCAGGAAGTCGATGAGGCGGACGAGGCGGCGTTGCTTTTGACCTTC
>JAGCXP010000046.1 GCA_017961345.1 Bacteroidales bacterium
ACAGACTAGAAGAAGTCGCCTCCTTCCCTTCCTCGGGAGTAGGGGGATCGGGGGGATCGGGGGGAGTAGGGGAGCGACGGTCGGAGGTGTAGTCCGGAACGAGGCCTTCAAGGAAAGCGCGAGTGAAAGTGTAATAGCGGCCGTATGCGCGCTCACACGTCTTGTTGTTCCAATCGCCGTAAAGGTCGTAGGCCATCTTGTTGGCAGCCCTAGGGACATCCCACACCTTGCAGATAATCCGATGCGCGTCCCGGATGTCCCTTCCGTGCACCTTCAGGAGCGCCTGGAGATCGGAGTTGGTGAACTGAAGCTGGTCCACATAGTAGTGGTCCATGACGTCAAGGAGGAACTCGGCGAGGTCCAGCTCGACGGTCGGGCGGCACATGCGCTTGATCCGCGCCAGGGCGGGGGTGGCGAGATCCTCCGGCCGGAACCACATCCGGCTCAGCGGGGCCGGGACGGACAGACTGCGGTGCTGCAGGAAAAAGAGAAACGCGGGGATTTCTCTTTTCATCGCTTCGAGAATCCCGGGGTTGTCTTCAGCAAGGTGCGGGACCTCGCGCACCCAGTAGCGCACCTCCTCAGGGTCGATGTAGACGGGGTCGATGAGATTGTTCGAGCACATGACAATTTTGGCGTAATTGTCAATCTCGAACCGGTCCTTCCCCTTGAACTCAAGAAAGGTCTTCTTTGCCGTGGAGAGAGCCTTAAGTCGCTCAGAATCCTCCTTTTTGGATTGCATCGCCTCATCGCACAGAATCAGCAACTTTCCGGCGCGCTCGGAGTTAAAGTTCGAGCGCAGCGCCTCGTTGTTGACGAGGGTGGCGTTCTCTCCGAAGACCTCGCGCAAGAAGTTGAGAAACGTCGTTTTGCCCGTTTGCCGCTCTTTGGAGACAAGCAAGATAATGGGCAACATTTGCGTAGGGCACAAGTAGAGCAACTGAGTATAGTCCAGGCTGAGTTCGTACTGGCCGCCGAAGATATGGCGGAACATCTGTTCGATGGTAGGCCACTCGCCGGCAGACGGCTGGTAGCTCAGACGGCTGTACGTGTTGTACATTCCAGCGACGCATTCCTGGTAGTTGACGTGCGCCGGGAAGCTGCCCATCCCGACGAAAATCGGAATCAGGTCAATATCCCTCTCCCTTCCAGCGGATCGGAAGTCGCGAAACAACTGCTGCGACGACCAGGGCTGCAAGGCCGGCGTCATGCGGTTGGTCGAGTCAACCTTGTAGAACTTCAAGTAGTAGGTATAGCCGATCCGGATGAAGTTCCGCCAGTCGGCGACGTCGAGAGCACGGTATCCATACTGCGGCACAGCGGTGTTATCACCCTCCGCCTCATTCTTCTTTTTTCCCTTGCGGCGCTTCTTCGGCGGAGCGGCGTCCTTGTCGTTCCCGTCACCGTCAATAGCGTCGACGCTAGACGGATTCTGGTCCGGGAACTGGCGGACGGGGACGATCATCAACGGCTTGCCATGCGGATTCCTGAGGGCAGTATCGCTAGCCGGACTGCTCCCGCCGTCGTCGTCGGCGTCGGACGTAGCAGACGGAGGCGTGTCCGTGCTCATGCTCAGGATATCGGAGGCCGGCACCTGTCCGGTCTCCTCGGCGTGAACCTCGTCGGTGGGCGAGGTCTCGTTGACCGGCATTGCCTGGCCGGTCAGCAGGGGGTTGGTACTTTTCATCTCGTAAAAGTTTTGAACTATAAAAAGAAATGAAAAGGACCCGAGAGACTTGGCGATTACGCGAATAATGCGTATCTTTGTAAAAACTAAAGCGTTGGGTCTTCGGGTCCATCGAATAAGCCTGGGAGTTGCCGCTCCTGGGCTTTTTCAGTCTACATCTGCTTTTTCCTAGCAGGAAACTAAAATTCGGACTTCCAAAAGCGGATGAGTTCCGCGCCGGTCCAGAATTTACGCCCGTTGCTTCTTTTCGTTCCGCAGCGGAGGCGGCCAGTCATAGTCCACCGCTGCACAGAAGACTTTCCTACGCCCAAGATGGCCGCGGCTTCACGGAGTTCGAAGCGCGCTTTAGGGTCGATGGTTGGTACAGTGTTCGTCATTATAACTTATATCTGAGTTGAACCGAACTTGATTATTCCAGTGCAAATATAGTCAAAATAAATCAAATCCAATTTTTTTTTAACTTATATATTTGAAATACAACAAAAACTCTATAACTTTGTCTCATGGAAGAAAACAAATCACTTATTACGCTGGCAGAGTACCGTCGAAGAAACGGTCTGAAACAAACCGATCTTGCCAAGATATTTGGTACTTCGGGGAGTTATGTTTCGATGGTAGAGACAGGTGGTGCCAAACTTTCTCGAAAGAGTTTGGAAAAATTCTGGGGCACAGAGGGGATCGTCAAAGAAGGTTTAGTCCCGGCCTATGACAGACTGGTTCAACTTGCATCTGCGCTCCACAAACAAGGGTTGTACTCGCTTTTTTCTCTTTATGGCGAGGAAGGTTTTTATTACGAGCCATTTCAAGACTGGCTGACCCGCGATACGGTATTGTCAATTAAATATGGAATAAGTGATATAACCGACGCCATAGTTAATACCCTCAAAGAAAACTTTACGTCAAGAATAAATAAGGATTGGCTTCTTCGTGGGGTCGGCGAGATGTTTATTGATGACTCGTGTGAGCGGGTGTTGGAAAGCGTTGGAAAGATTTTAGAGGATATGTTCATTTGCAAAAGAAGGATCGAAGAAATTGAGAGAAAACTTGATTCGATCATGGAGCAACAGGACAAGATTATCTCGATGCTGAACAATCTTCCTTAATTGTCCTCTAGAAGTGAACAATTCGTGAACAGTTTTTATGGTTTTGAGGAAATACCTGAATGTCAGATATTTATGGCATGCAAAAACAGCCTTCTAAGCTGTGGGTCTTGGGTTCGAATCCCAACGGAATCACAAAACGGCAGCCGTTGCGGCTGCCGTTTTGCGATTCCAGTTTAATCCTTATTGAAGGGGCTG
>JAGCXP010000047.1 GCA_017961345.1 Bacteroidales bacterium
GTTGGAGATGATGTCCTGTCCGGCATAGGTGTCATGGTTCACACCATAGACAAACATAGGGGTGCTGTCCTTGGAAGGAGCGGACATGATGACCTTCTTCGCACCGGCTTTGAGGTGAGCCTCAGCGAGTTCGGCGGTAAGGAAGAAACCGGTGGACTCGACGACGACATCGACACCGAGGGCGCCCCAGGTGATCTGGGAAGGATCCTTCTCAGCGAAGACCTGAATCTTGTTGCCGTCCACGATCATGTAGTTGCCTTCCACTTTGATCTCGTGGTTGAACTGGCCGTGCACGGAGTCGAACTTCAGCATGTAAGCCAGATAGTCAGGATCGAGGAGGTCGTTGATACCGACAACCACGATGTCTTTCGAGAAATTCTCGACTGCAGCACGGAAAACCATACGTCCGATACGGCCAAATCCGTTGATACCAAGTTTGATCATTGCAATAATATTTTAGGTAAAACTTATTCCTTTTTCAAAAGCGCCGCAAAGGTACGAAATATTTTTGAATAAGACAAAAACTTTAGAGCAGCATCAGCACGGCGAGCAGACCGAGCAGAAATCCTTCGAAATGCCGTTCGCGGGAGGCGGTCGTACCGATGCGCGTCTCCACATAATCCTGGGCGGCGATTTCCTGCAGCGCGGAAGCGGAAGGACGGAACGTCCGGCTCCACTTGGCGACGATTTCCCCATCGTAGAGATAACTCACTCCTCCGTTGCTGCGGTTGTAGGTAGAAAGAATCTTGCGGTCTGAAAGAAAGTAGGGAACATCGTCGAACCAAGGCTCCGCACAGATCAAAACAGGCTGAAAGCCGGCCGCATCCGCCTCCGAGACGAAGCGTTTGGCCGCTTCCCATTTCCGGGCGGACGGACGGTCGTAGAACGAGAGGGTCATGACGGGGCCGAAAGCCACCATTTCGTCGGCCTCCACCCCATCGCGGGTGCGCAGCGGAAGTTCGGGGGCCGCAGCGGAGAACTCGTCCGAGACCCGCAGCCGTTCTCCCGGCTTGTAATCCGTAAAGTCCATCAGCGGAAGGCCGATGTTGGCAAGCACGCAGAAGACCAGCAGGGACACGACGCCGATGCCCGCGGAAACATACTTGTAACGCCGCGTACCGCCCATTTTTCGATTGCCTGCCCAGGCCGCGGCGCCCAGCAGCGCGAGGATACCATTTTTATAAAAACTCTGCGCGTGGGTCAGATGGAAGGCCTCTCCAAAGCAGCCGCAGTCCATTTCCGGATTGGCAATCCAGAGAATCAGGGTAAGCAGCAAAAAGAAGCCAATCAGGATGGAGGCGGCGATGGCGGTGATTTTGCGTTGGATGCCCGTCACCAGGGCCACGCCGACAATGCCTTCCGTCAGAGAGAGCAGGATGCCCACCCCCCGGGCGATGCCGTCCAGGAAAGAAAGGTGGAAAAAGTGGAAATAGGCCTGTACGATATAGGCCGTCCCCACCGGGTCCATCAGTTTGAAGACGCCGGAAAAGAGAAAGACCAGGCCGATGAGCCAGGCGCAGAAGCGTCTGAGGCTGAATCTGTGTCTGTTGGGGCCGAAGGTCATACCGCGCTACTTCATTACGCTGACGGCGGACTCCACGACGGCCCGCACGCGCTGCTCGATGCTGTCGGCGGGCAGCATGTTCCCCTGTTCATCGCGGCAGTCGATCCGCAGGAAGGCGGGATCCGCCTCGCACTCCCGCACATACATCTCGCGTACGCGCTCCTGGAAACGGATGTCCTGCTCGTGAATGTCGCGGCCGCCCTGCAGATAATCGCGGTCACTCCCCTCCCGCTGGGCCCGCAGTTGCTGTTCCACAAAGGAGATGGGCACGTCGAGAAAGAGATTGAGGTCCGGTTTGGGAATGCCGAACTCCTTGTATTCCGTATCGAGAATCCACCGCCGCAGGCGCTCGGTCTCCTCGGGGCTGTCGGTCTTGGCGCACTGATAGGCGATGTTGGAATACACATAGCGGTCCAGCAGCACGAAGCGCCCCTTTTCAAGGGAAGCGCGGATTTCGTCGGCCGCCGCACGGCGGTCTTCGGCAAAGAGCAGGGCGACGAGCTGGGGATGCACCGCGCCGTTGTCCCCGAATTCCCCTTTGAGAAAACGGGTGATCAACCCACCGTAAACCGGCGAATCGTAACGGGGAAAATGGATGTAGTCCAACCCCTGGGGAATGGTTTCCAGCCAGGCTTTCAGCCGCTTTACCTGCGTCGATTTCCCGGCGCCGTCGAGTCCTTCCAGAACAATCAGCATACGCTCTTTGATTTTTGCCGCCAGCGCGGCGATTTTTCGCTTGCAAAAATAAGAAAAGTTCCGTTATTTTGCGCCGGTTTTCACCGCCGTTAAAAATTTTTCGCCATGGAAAAACGAATGGGCATCCTCAACCTTACGCCGGACTCCTTCTTCCCGGAAAGCCGCATGCTCTCCGGTGACGGCAGTTTCGACGGGGCGCGTTTCCTCTCCGCCGTGCAGACCCATTTGGACAAAGGTGCCGACATTATCGATCTGGGCGCCTGTTCCACCCGGCCGGGCTACACCGATGTCGGAGCGCAGGAGGAGTGGCGGCGGCTGCAGCCCGCCCTGGAACTTTGGAAGCGTCATTTTTTCTCCGTTCCCCTGTCCATCGATACCTACCACGCCGAGATTGCCCGGCGCTGCGCCCCCTATAGCGAGCACCTGATTATCAACGACATATCCGCCGGAGACTACGATTCCGACATGCTTTCCACAGTGGCGGAACTGGGCTGCGGCTACGTTGCGATGCACCACGACCGGCTGCGCGAAGCGGACGGGGTGGAAGACAGAGCGCAAGGACCGGAAGACGGAGTGTCTCGCTTCGGGGGCGCGACCCTTTCTGCTGAAGCCGCCGGCGCCCTCAGCCAGGTGGAAGCGTGGTACGAGAAGTTTTCCCTGCGGGCCGAATCGGCCGGACTGAAGGACTGGTGGTTCGACCCCGGCTACGGTTTCGGCAAGAGCCTCGCGCAGAACTGGGCGCTGCTGCGCCACCTGGACCTGCTCCCCCACGAGCGGCCCATTCTCGTCGGGCTGTCCCGCAAAAGCATGCTTTACAAGCTGCTGCCCGAGGCTTCCGACCCGAAGTATTCCCCTTCCGAACTCGCCGCGCTGCCCCAGACGAAAACCCTCACCCGCCTGGCAAACCGTCTCGCCCGCCTGGGCGGCGCAAGCATCTTCCGCGTCCACGACATCGAGGATGCCTTTTAGAAAAATTTGCGGATATAAAAATTATATCTTACCTTTGCATCCGCTTTTCGAGGGTTTAGCTCAGTTGGTTCAGAGCGCTTGCTTGACAGGCAAGAGGTCACTGGTTCAAATCCAGTAATCCTCACAAAATTAATTCATTTATTTTCAGCCCCTTACAAATCAATAATTTGCAAGGGGTTAAATTTTTAATATCAGGAACACCCTAAAAACTGAACAGGATTTGAACAATTATTGCACATAAATTGCACATTCTGCCGAAACTTTACATCAAAACGATGTAATTCTTAGCACACGATCGTGCGTAGTAATCGGTTGAACAAGCCGCTCCGACATACCAGAATCGCGTTTCCAGACTAAAACCAGGCCTTAAACGGCTTGTTTTACTTAAAACAAATCCTTAACTTTGTCAGAACAGAGCATACGTCAAATCAGTTACACCCTTGAATCTACCAGAGGAACTGATAATAATAACCGCAAAGCCCCCCGACCTCTTTCGCAAGCTCGAAGCCTGGGGAGCGCAAAAGAAAAAGGAGGAACACTCATGAAAAACGGGACGTCATTCTTCCTAGGAGTCATCGTCGGAGCTGTAGCCTGCTTCGGTGTGCTTTATCTCATTGGAAAACGGCAATCGCCGGCTGAAGACATCAACAAGAATATCGTAATGTTCCAGAAGCCCAAGGGTGTCCTCGAATATAAGGATGACAACTGGCGTACGGGAGTAAAGACCTATACATATTCTGAATTCAAGGTCTTTCAAGTGCTAGCCAACGGCGCAGCGCTGGCCAGCGGAAGGCAAAACGACACTGACATCTTCATTGGGATTACCGTTCTGCTCCTTCCTCTGAAGAACGGATGCTACTACGACGGTCAGATAGTGTCCGCGCCCAAAGGCTATTGTGCAAGACAGGCCGGCATCTATAGGTACACGAGCAAGGGTGGAAGTGAAAACACAGTTCCCGTTGTAAGGTTTTATCCGAAGAAATAAATTTATGACAATAAAGAAGATAACTCCATTGTTATTACTCGCCTTTTTCACTGTTTTCACAAATGCATTCTCACAAAATAACGCGCAATCGGAAGAAGTAAACAAGAGGTTGGCGACGGATTATCTGAACAAAGAGTTTCCTCAGCAATCATCCTGGCAGGTACTCTCGTCAAGTCCGACAGACAGCCTTGCGACTCCTTTTGGGGATTTCTTGTCAATAAAACTTCGATTGGCTCGCAGACCTCCGGGCCAAACAAAAATTCCTTGAAAAGAATATTGAAGAAAAAATCTACGAACACGGTTTCCTGATCTAAAAATTAGTTGTCATGAAGTTAACTTTCAAACTGCTTACTGGGTTATTATTATTGATAACAACAACAGTACAAGCCCAACACTTGATGAACACAACGACTTACATAAAAAGTGAGGCGGCGGGTTTAATTATAAACCAATTAACCCAACACAAGTGTATGCCTTTGAGTCATTTGGGGAAACAAACAGACGAGTGGTATAATGAGCAAATACGTTCTAAACTCTTAACGACGAAACGACAAGAATGTGCAAAAACGATGTGCCGCTCACTCGCACGAGTTCGTGGGAACGAAATCAGCATTTTTTATCATTTTTTATCCCCAATGCCAACACTTCAAGATGATAA
Organism: Bacteroidales bacterium; assembly: GCA_017961345.1. Taxonomy (GTDB): domain Bacteria; phylum Bacteroidota; class Bacteroidia; order Bacteroidales; family UBA932; genus Cryptobacteroides. The sequence goes on from JAGCXP010000047.1 coordinate 4,873, forward strand.
AGACACCTGCGTTTATATAGGAGGTTTTTCGTATCAAATGGCATTAAACTCATTAAGACTCGATGAAAAACAAAGGGCTCAAAAGGTGGCCGAAAATGTTATCGTTCCTATCCTACAGAATGCTGCCCCTCACCTCAAGAAGCTGAATTACCCATATTCTATGATAGGGGCAGCTTATGACGTTAGAGACTTTTCTAAATCTAATCCTTATGATAAAAGTACCGCTTGTGTGATTTGCGTTTTCAAAACTTCAGATATAATGAGTTTCTACGAATTGGCAATCACACAAGAGGAGTTTTTGAAATCTTCAAAGGTTTATGTTCAAGATGAGGGCGAAATTAAACGAATTTCTTTTTGATTGTAAATCACCTCTATGGTGCGTTGAGTAAATGTTAAAATAATAAGGATATCGCATTATGTTCGACTACTCCAACATTATATCTGAAAGGAAATTGTCATTGCAGGATGCAGCAGCTCACCCCAGTCATCCCGATGAATGTATTACTTGGGAAATTTGGTCACCAATAGCCGAATTTACATGTGTAAAGCCCGGAGATTATGTAATGAAAGTGGTTCCACACCTGGGCTACTATGCGGAACTTGCTCATCCTATTGATATCCTTTCCGATTGCGAAGGGTTTGTGCGATACAACCAGAGAGAACTTCATAAACCAAAGAAAATCGGCGAAACATTGTTTTGCCTGGCGGAAAACGATGATATGAAGCCCGGGAACTGGGATATATCTCTGTACCGCGCGCGAGAAGTAGACACGAAAAGATTTTTTCGTTAATACTTATTTTCGAAAGTAGACACCGGTGATTTTTTCACGGCATCAGGTTTTACAAAAGTAGACATTTTTCAACTTTTTTCAGGGATTTCTTTTTCAA
>JAGCXP010000048.1 GCA_017961345.1 Bacteroidales bacterium
TATTACCGTCTCCACGGGCGCTAATTAGCTCATCCAGATAGGTAGGACGCTCAATTTTCTTCATAATCCTCTATTGTTTATTCCGAAATAGTGGCAATTGTGACAGAATTTCGTAATGCAAATATACTGTTTTTCTTCTTTGAGGCAAAAAATTCTGTTCATTCACTGAGGGCCTTTTCCATCGCGTCCATGGCGTCGGTCTTGGCTTTTTCGGCGATGTCGATGTAGGGTTTCATGGACTTGTAGTCAGCGAGGTACTGGTTCATCTTCTGGTTGGAGATGACGGGAAGGGCCAGGTCTCCCCAGCACCACAGGAACCCGCTGATTATCAGCGTGTTTTCTTTTTTGTTCATACTTTTGTTCCCACTTTCTGCCCAAAGAATCTGTTTTTACACGTAGAATATGTGGTGCTACAGGGAATCGAACTGAAGAGTAACGGTCTTATTTGCCCATCGGCCCCTCAGGGTGGTGAGAGGCCGAGGGGTAAAATTGTCGAAATCTGGAACTCTGCGCAAAATGTTTTAGGCCGATTTACCGACTCTGCGCAAAATGTTGGCTATTTTGCCACAAATTTGTTAGGTATTTGTGGCATCAATCAATTGTGGTAGATAGTGGCTCACGAAGAAATGCTCCGCACATAGACCCCCAATAGTTTCGGCGAAAACACCGATTGCTTTGCCACAAAAATACCGATTGATTTACCACAAAAACACCGATTAGGTTTGGTAAGAGAGCAGGTTGCCGGGGCTGGCGCGTAGTGAACTTTTCGCATTTAGTATGATTTATAGCTGTCCGATTGCAGGAGAGGAAGATTTTCAGTAAATTTGCTTTGTGAATCCCGTATCCATCAGATTGTTAGGCCAGCAGCTTATCTGCCCACAGTTCTCCGCGCCCCACGAGGTGGTGAGCTGGATGGGTGCGATGCAGGGTCAGGAATACAAGATGATGCGCTGGGCAGTGGCGATGCGGACAAAAAAACCGTCGTTCAAGGAGTTCCAGGCCGACTTCGATGCAGGACGCATCGTCCGGACACATCTTCTGCGTACGACCTGGCAGCTGGTTGCGGCGGAAGATTACGCCTGGATGCTCTCGCTCTGCCGCGCAAAGGCCCTCAGCGGGCTCCGCGGGTGGATGCACACCAACGGAATCGACATTCCGTTATCGGAAGAGGAAAAGGTCAGTGCCATCTTCGCTGAAACGGCGGTAGGACGTAGCGATATCCTGAAGGAGGATTTTCAGGAAGCCCTTCTCCGGCGGAATATTCGGATGGATGAGCACCGCCTGTCCTATCACATCCGACTGGCCGAACTCTCCGGGCTTCTTTGCTCCGGCATCCTCCATCCTTCCAAACGGACGCTGGCGCTGGTATCGGAGCGGATTCCCCAGGGGAGCCTTCCGGACCGTGAGGAGGCGCTTTCCATGTTGGCACGCAAATACTTCCGAAGCCACTCTCCCGCCACTCTGGAAGACTTCGTGTGGTGGAGCGGGCTCAATATCGGCGATTGCCGGCGTGCCATCAACGATCTCGGTGGCGAACTCAACCAGGAGAGATGGAAGGGGCAGACTTTCTACATATATGCCGATTGTCGCATTCGAGGATTCCGGAGCGGACGCGTACACCTGCTCCCGGCCTACGATGAATACCTCATCGGCTACAAGAGCCGTCATATATCCCTGCATCCCGACCACAGGCTCCGTGCCCACGACAACAGCGGCACATTCTGGAATGTCATCCTTCAAGATGGAGAGGTGATTGGCAACTGGTCCCTTGCCGGGGGCAAGGTTTCGGTGGACATTTTCCATCAAGAAGTCAGACTGAATGCTACTTCCCTACAGGAAGAAATTGATAGATATACGACGTTCCTCAAACGTTAAGAGAACTATTCTTTTTGTGCTCAGAGGGGGCGCTGGAAAGAAAGATAGGGTGGCATTTGGCAATTCCATAGAAAAGCCTTATCTTGTGCGAAAACACATTTAGCGACAAGAGTATGAAAAGGCTGCTGACAATCTGTATCGCGCTGGGACTGTTCTCCGGCTGTACTGCGGAAGAACAGCATCACGACAATGGGGGCAAGGAGGATGGCGGCGGGAAAGGGGAAATAACCGTGGTCAACGTTAACGTCGTGACCGGCGATGCGTGCGAGATTACGCCGGAATCGGCATTGCTGCGCGCCACCTATACGACTGAAAACCTCAAGGGGGATGCCCTGGCCGTTTTCTTCCTTTCGGAAACCGGAGGCACCCCGGCTGAAATCCGTTCCGGCGGAAGGATCATCGAAGCGGAGCCCCTCGAGGAAATCGAAGGCCTATTCAGCGCCAGGGCGGAGGGACTGTCCCCGTCCACGACCTACTGGTTCGTCGCCTGCGTTATAACAGCAGAGAAAGAGTTTTGCGGTGATGCCGGCTCATTCACGACGGCAGTCAAACCCGTCGCCTCTTCCGCCACCGGCGAGGCGGGCGGGGTGACGGAAGTTTCGGCCACCCTTTCCGGCTACGCCCATCTGATTGAGGGAATGGGAACGGCAAGCTATGGGATCTTCCTTTCCTCCGAGAGCAATCCGGATGCGGGCAACAGCACCGTCCTGACGGCCACCACCCTCGACGCGAACAACAAATACAGCGTCCAGGCGACCGGCCTCGCTCCGGGTACCACCTACTATTTCCGCTCTTTCCTTCAGGGCGGTGAAACCCATCTGACAGGAGAAGTCAAGTCTTTCTCCACGATAGCCATCTCCGCAGAGGTCACCACCCTTTCGGCCGGCGCTGTCGGCCTGTTCGGTGCCACCCTCGGCGGACGTCTCACATCCAGTTCCTCCCTGGAGAAGACTGTCTGGCTTCTGCTGGGCGAGAGCGAAAACCTGGAGACGCTGAAAGCTTCCGGGACGAAAATCGACGCGGTCCTGCAGGCGGACGGATCCTTCACCGTCGAACGGACGGGACTGAGTTATAATACCACTTATTATTTTGTAGCCTGTGCGAGGATTTACGACAAAGAGTTCTACGGCACGCCGCTAAGTTTCAAGACCGGGGACTTTTCCGCCGGCGTCACCACCGTGGCAGCCACCGATGTAGAACTGAATACGGCCACCCTGAACGGTTCGCTCAGCACTTCGGGGGCGGAATCCTTCTCCAAAAGTGTCTGGTTCCTGCTGGGAGAGAGTGACAACCTGGAGACGCTGAAAGCTTCCGGGACGAAAATCGACGCGACCCTGCAGACGGACGGCACATTCAGCTGCGCCCAGACGGAACTGAACCCCAATAGCACCTATTATTATGTCGCCTGCGCAAAGGTGGATACGCGGGAAGTCTATGGCACAGTGATCAGTTTCAAAACCAAAGACGTCGAGGCGTCCGTGACGAGTGGTGAAGCTACGGAGATAGGGGAAGATAATGCCACCCTGAACGGAAGCGTTACTGTGGGCGGCGGCCTCTCGGCCGGCGAGGTCTGGTTCCTCTGGGGAGAAAGCGAAGGCCTGGAAGCCCTGATCGCCGCAGACCGTCACATAAGCGCCACTCTGATGGGCGACGGCACATTCTCTTACACCCTCCGGGGCCGCACCGCCAATGCCACCTATTACTATGTCGCCTGCGCAAAGGTAAGCGGCCGCAACTACTATGGCCAGGTGAAGAGTTTTACGACCACGGACAGAACCATCGTAGATCTGGGGCTCAGCGTCCGCTGGAGAAACTGCAACATCCCGTCGACCGACTTCAGGTACCCGGAGACTTCCGGTTCCTGCATCTCGTGGGGCTCCGTCACAATCGCCTACTGCAACTGGGCGAACTATTGCTGGGCCAACGGTTCGCAGAACAGCCTGACCAAATACAACACCCTCTCATCCTTTGGGAAGGTGGATAATAAAACGGTCCTGGACCTTGAAGACGACGTGGCCCATACCGTGCTGGGCGGAAACTGGCGGATGCCCACGGATGCGGAATGGACGGAACTGAGGCAGAACTGCACAATATCAGCAATGACGCATAACGGCAAGAACGGCATCCTCGTAACGGGCAGGAACGGCAAAACCATCTTTCTCCCCTGCGCGGGCTTTATGCTTGACCTGGAGCGCAGGAGTGAAGGGGAAGATGGCTATTACTGGTCTTCTTCCCTCGTTACCGACGCTCCCTCTTATGCTTACGGTATCTATTTCTCCAAAAACAGCACGACTATCATCCGCTCCGCCAGCGGAATGCAACGTCACTTTGGCCTGTCGGTCCGGCCCGTCACGAAGTAGTTTTTGGGGTAGGTATGGGGGGCGGATTCTTTTACGGCAGTATTCTCCTTTTATACTCTTGGGGATAGATGCCGGTGGCCCGCTTGAAATAGCGGCAGAAATTGGCGGTGGTCGGGAAACCAAGCTGCCAGGCGGTTTCTTTGACCGTCTGCCGGGGATTCATATCCATAATGCGCTTTGCCTGCGCAGCCACATATCGCTGAATCCATTCCAGGGGCGAAAGGTTGCTGAACTGACGGAACACTTTCGAGAAATACCGTGCGTCGTAGTTCATGAGGTTTGCATAAAAGTTGACATTGCGGTTCTCCTTGTAGTGTTCCACCACCAGATCGCAGAACTGCTTGTAGAGCGTTGCCGGACGGATCTGCGGCCACTCGCGGTCCTGCTCACGGCGGTAATAATTGAGGAACTCATAGCCCACGGCAATCTGCGAAAACAGCATCTGCCGCCGCAGTTGCAGGTCATGAGGGTCATGTAAAGCAATCGCCTCAAGCAGTTCCATCAGCGCCATCATCCGTTTGGTCTGCAAATCGGTCAGGTTACATTTCGGAGTATAGTTGAATTTACTGAAGTCGTGGCTGAAAATATATGCCTGCAGCTCGCGGGTCGTTTCCGAGGAAAGAATCACGCATGCATAGGTAAAATCCTCAGAACAAGATACACGCCGCAAGATATGACCGGGCATAAGGATTCCGAAATCGTTCTTTTCGATCCTATACTCCTGCATGTCGCACAGAACGTGAGCCGTGCCCTGCAAACATAACATAACAAAGACATGCGATGAGATAATATCCGCATCGGTTCTAAGGAAACCGCGCAGTTCTTTATTCACCCACACTCCGACCTGCTCGACAGTCTGCAATATGTTGTCGCGCGATTCGTCAATCTGCTTCATTCTTTTTCTCTTTTTTTCGTAAAAAATACACGATTCATTGATTTCTTATCAAAAATAACACATTTTGATAACAAAAATGCAAATATCGATAGCATTTTCTTGATAAAAATGCAATTCATATACCCAAATAGCACTAACTTTGTTACCAACTTGTACCGCGCGCGAGAAGTAGACACGAAAAGATTTTTTCGTTAATACTTATTTTCGAAAGTAGACACCGGTGATTTTTTCACGGCATCAGGTTTTACAAAAGTAGACATTTTTCAACTTTTTTCAGGGATTTCTTTTTCAA
>JAGCXP010000049.1 GCA_017961345.1 Bacteroidales bacterium
CGCGAAGCGTCTGGAGGACAAATGCCCCCTGCCGTCCGCGATAGCGGCAAGCGAGCACCGGTGCGTCGCGAAAAGCACAAAAAAAGACCGGAAAATCCGGTCTTTTGTGCTCCCTCAGGGGCTCGAACCCTGGACCCCAACATTAAGAGTGTCGTGCTCTACCAACTGAGCTAAGGAAGCGGTCCAAATTTTGTGATCCGTTTGGGGCTCGAACCCAAGACCCCAACATTAAAAGTGTTGTGCTCTACCAACTGAGCTAACGGATCAATCCAATTCCCAAACGGGACTGCAAAGGTATAGCATTTGCGGAAGATTTCCAAATTTTTTTTGCAAAAATTGAGGGTTCCGGAGCATTTATTTCAAAGGAGATTTCTGCCGCTGCGCACGCACGATTTCCAGCGCCTCGAAACTCCCCAGATCACTCCACTCCCAACGGCAGGGAGCGAGGAAAATATCGGGAGATTTTTCCATCAGGGCATAGTCGATGGAAATCTTCTCGCACTGCGGGAACACCATCTCCAGAACGCGCTGTTCCTCTGGCGAATAAAGGGCAGGTTGGAGGGTATCCATCTGCTGTTCGATGCCCGGAACATAGCGGCGAAGTTGCGTTTCTATGGTCTTCGCGCTCCAGATAAAAATACCGGCATTCCACCAATAGCCCCCTTCATCCAAATACTCCTGGGCGACATCCGTGGAGGGTTTTTCCTTGAAGGAATCCACTTTCCGAATGACTTCACCGCCTTCTTCGAAACGCTTTCCGCTCGAAGCCAGATCGCCGGGAAGCTCCTTGATATACCCGTAGTCGCTGCTGGGAAAGGTCGGATGGATTCCCAGACAGACGATACGCTCCCGTTCCTCCACAAAGGAGAGCGCCAGACGGACCGTTTCGGCAAAAGCCTTGTAGTCCGGCACATAGGCGTCCGAAGGGGTTACGACGATCCGTGCATTCGGATAGCGAAGGCCTATTTTTCGGCAAGCATATGAGATACAGGGGGCCGTATTGCGCGCCATCGGCTCGGCCAACACCTGCTCGGAGGGAATCTCAGGCAACATTTCCCGCACATAGGGGATATAGTTTGCGGAGGTAACCACCCAGAAAACAGCCTTCGGGTCTACGGCCAGAAAACGTTCATAGGTCAGACGGATCAGGCTTTTGCCACAGGAAAGCAGATCCAGGAACTGCTTGGGCTTTTCCGGGGTGCTCAAAGGGAAGAGTCGGCTGCCGATACCGCCGGCCATAATGACGACATGCGTTGTACTCATTGCAGTGCACATTTGATAATTTCAAGCCGAACCTGACGGTCCTCAAGGGCTTCAAGCGGAAATCCGAGCGTCAGCGCCCGGTATCCTTCGCCCTCGTAAGCCACGCCGGCCGAAATGTTGTTATCCACGTAGCGGAACACCGTCCGGGCCCCGTCAGAAGCCGGAACCAGACCGTCGGGGGAATCCACACGATACAGGGAATCACAGTAGGTGGTACAGAAAGAGAAGGGGAGTCGGATGCCGGCGGGATTGAAACCCGAACGGGGATGCATGGCGCGCACCGTTCCGGACACGGAGGCCCTGGAGGTCATCCAACGCCAACCCAGTGTCTTCCGGGCAAAATCCTGAGCGGAAGAATCGGCCTGATCGACAAAGAAAGGATCCCAGAGATCCGTGGCCACATAACTGCCCGAAACGAGCAGCGTGCTCCCTTTCGCCGCCTGATTTTCCAAGAAGGAACGCAAGGAGTGCGGAAACACTTCATAGCGAAGCGTCCCGAAAGCGTCTTTCATACGCGTCTGTTTCCCACAAATCACATCGACAAGGGTATAGGAAGCCTCAGAAAACGTTTCCAGGGCCGATACGTTACAGGAACAGTAACTGTACCCCAAAGCGCGGAAATCGCGCCCACAGCGGGCGGGATAGTCCAGGCGGTTGCCTCCGCGAACCTTCCCGGCAAAATCCTGCCAGGAAGCTCCGAATCCGGGACAATGGTCATCCATCCACGGCAAGTCGCGACGCGTCTCATACATATCCCCGATGTAGGAACCGTCTTCCAGATAAGCCACGCCGCTGTCCTTGTTGTAATCAAAGCCGGCAGCAGACTCATTTTCATGGTAAGCCGGACCGGAAAGACGGGTGAAGTTGTTGACCAGCAGCACCGTCCCTTTGGAATCAGCCGCCCGCGAAGCGGAAAGGGTTTCAGACGGGAAACTGATGCCGCCGGCATTGGCTGCGGCAATCCGGAAATCGTAGCAGACCCCCTCTTCCAAGGGGACGCGCAGGCGATAGCGGCCGTGCGCATCCCTTTCCGGATGGATCCGTTTTCCCTCATCGAAAGCGCCTTCGTCCTGACGGGTATAGAGAATAAAGTATTCGCTTTTAGCCGTCGGTTCCTGCGGATCCGGCGTTGCATTCCAGGAAAGCCGGAGGGCGTCTCCGTCCAACTGGGCCGCAAAATCGCGAACCGGCAGCGGCTGCACCTGATAGGGGACGCCGTCACGGGACGAGAGGAATTTCAACATTCCCTTATAGACGCTGCGGGCCACGGCAAAACGGAAACGGGGATCGAGAGCGAGTTTCATATCATTGAAACTCTGATGGGAAAGCAGTTCCAGCAAGACGGTAGGTACGTCCGTCGTACGACTCTCGCTGTAGGAGCGGTCCCAGAGTTCGCGACGCCGCCAATCGGGATGGAAGAGCGCACGGATGTCATCGACCAGCTGGCTTTGGATAAAATCGGCATATTCCCGCTGGCAAAGACGGTCTTCGCCGGAGGAGAACTGGCGGGAATGCTCACACATCAGCGTATAGATCGCCAGCGTACCGTAGGTGGAATCTCCCTGATAGGCGCCGGCATTGGTATGGAAAGCGAGCGCCGCATCCACGGGAATCCGTTCGTTTCCTGAGAGCCACTTGACCCAGGCGCCGCGCGACATAAAATCATCGCGGTAATCGTGTTTGCCTTCGTTCTGACTGTACACGCTGCTGTCAGCCCCGCACCATTGCAGCCAGTAGCGGGCACCTTCTGCCCAACGGGCCTTGCCGGAAACCGTTTCCGGAGCAAACGCGAGAGAAGTATCCGCACATTCCCGGGCAATGTTTCCCATGCCGCCTCCGATGCGAACTGCATCGCCGGTGACATAGCCGCCATCCTTGACATCGTTGTCCAGGGTGACGCTGCTTCCGGGGCCCATCACATAGGTCCCGATATACACCCAGCTGCCGCCGCCCATCTTCTGGTTCACGCGCACCGAGGTGTTTCCGCCCAGATGGTGTACGGTGTAGTGGGCCCCGGACGTACTCTCCGGCAGGCTTTGATAGCAGACATACACCGCATGAGAGCCGACACGGGGAATATCGGGCGCCCAGGTAAGATTGGCGCTGGCCTTGCGGGTGCCTGCGATGCCCAGGCAACTGCCCATTACAAAGGGATTGTCATGGCCGCCGTACCATTCGAAAGGATCGGCAAATCCCTTCGGACGCTGTTCCCATTTCCCTTGGACGGAAACTGTCCCGCTCCTGCGGGAAACCGAAGAGGAATCATTGTCCGTGATATACTCCAGGGGACTTCTGTCCCGTTCACGGGGCAACAGGACGACAGCACCGGCATTCTCCAGCATCGGCACGAGATAATCCAGCACGAAACCGCTGGTCAATACATCTTCCACCGTCCCGAAAAGGGGAGCCCGCTGCCACAGCCAGCATTGGAAAAGCTGGTTGTAATACTGGCCATGACTGTTCCATACAGCCAAATGACGCCCTTCAAGTCCCTGTTTGAAATGTTCGGAATGCTCCCGCCAGACGAGCGGCTCCGTTTTGGCGGACGTCTTCTTGCGGCGTAAGCGGGTTGAAGCGGGTTTCCCGTCCCGGGTGTAACGTGCACAGAGAAGATCTTCCACTTTCAGCCGTCCGGCATAAACCTGTCCGACGGGCACCGCGGCATACCGGGACGGCGCCAATTCCTTGATCTGTTTCCTAAGCCAGGAAATGTCTTCGCTGCGAAAGGGATAATCTCCCAGATTTTCCTTAAAATAATAATCCGCTTTCCCAGAGCGTTTGAGAATGCGCTTCAGCGTAATCTTCGTGCGGATACCGCCACGGCGTTCCAGACGGACCTGCAGGCTGTCGCAAAGGGGTTGAAATTCTTCGTCCGGCGCTTTTGCGGGGGACGGAAGCACAAGCCAAAGGGCGCAGAAAAACAGAAGCAATTTGCGTTTCATCTCACTGATTACGCATTAAAGCTTCTGCATATCAATCAGTTTCTTGTAGTAGCCGTTCAGCGCAATAAGCTCTTCATGACGACCGCGTTCTACGATGACACCCTCATTCATCACACAGATTTCATCGGCATTCTTGATGGTGCTCAGGCGATGGGCGATGGCAATGGTCGTACGGGAAGAGGTCAGGCGGTCCAGCGCTTCCTGCACCAGGCGTTCGGCTTCGGTATCCAGGGCGGAAGTCGCCTCATCGAGAATGAGGATGGGCGGGTTCTTCAAGATGGCGCGCGCGATGCTGATACGTTGCCGCTGGCCGCCGGAAAGTTTGCACCCCCGGTCGCCGATGTAACTGTCATACCCCTCCTCTTTCTCCATGATAAAGTCGTGGGCGTTGGCAATCTTGGCCGCCTCGATGACCTGTTCGCGGGTAGCGCCGTCCACGCCGAAGGCAATGTTGTTGAAGATGGTGTCGTTGAAAAGAATGGCCTCCTGGTTGACATTACCGATCAGGGAGCGGAGGGAACGGACGGTCAAATCCCGCACGTCGGTTCCATCCACGCTGATGGAGCCGCCGGTGACGTCATAAAAACGGGGAATCAGGTCGACCAGCGTGGATTTACCGCTGCCGGACTGTCCTACAATGGCCACGGTCGATCCCTTCGGAATCCGGATATTGATGTCCTTGAGCACGTCTTTGTAGCCGTCCGGATAGCGGAAGGTCAGGTCCTTGATTTCGATGCTTTCCTTAAAATCGGTAATCTCCAGGGCGTTTTCCTTATCGACAATAGTGCTTTCAGCGCCCAGAATCTTATCCACGCGTTCCATCGAAGCCAATCCCGTAGGAATGTTGTAGGTGGCGCGGGAAAAGTCCTTCAAGGGCTGAAGCACGCTGTAGAGAATGACCATGTAGAAGATAAAGGTAGGCGCATCGAAGGGGGCGTGCGCGCTGAGAATCAGGGTGCCACCGAACCAGAGCACCAGCATGATCATCAGGGTGCCCAGAAACTCGCTGACCGGGTGCGCCGCGCTCTGGCGGAGGGCAACGCGGTTGGTGGCGTCCCGCTGCTCGTTCACGGTTTTGCCAAAACGGTCCATCATTTTCTTCTCGGCAATGAAGGCTTTGATGACCCGCAAACCACCGAGGGTCTCATCCAGCTGCGACATAATCTGTCCGAACTTGACCTGGGCCTCCATCGACTCCCGCTTGAGATTTTTGGCCACGGCGCTCATGCCCCAGGCCATCAGGGGAACGACGAGGATGGTGAAGAGGGTCATTTCCCAACTGATGAAAATCAGGGTGCCGAAGTAGAAGAGAATCAGGATGGGGTTTTTGATGAGCATGTCCAGGCTGCTGGTGATGGAAAACTCCACCTGGCCCACGTCACCGCTCATGCGAGCCACGATGTCTCCTTTCTTTTCCTGGGAGAAAAAGCCCAGGGGGAGGGACATGAGCTTGTTGTACACCATAATGCGCAAATCGCGGACGATACCGGTACGCAGGGGAATCATCACGGCGGCGGAGCCGAAATAGCAGGCACACTTGAGGGCCGTCATCAGTCCCAGGAAAAGTCCCAGCAGCAGCAGCGCCTTGGAAGGACCGAAATCCCCGATAAGAATGCTTACATAGTAATACAGGTTCTCGGTCAATTTGTCCTTGATACCGACTTCCGGATTGTCCCAGGGGATGAATTCGTAATGCATCTGGTCGATTCCGAAAATCATCTGAAGGATTGGAATCATCAAGGCAAAAGAGAAAATATTGAAGATGGCTGACAGCATGTTCATTCCGATGGAGCCGAAAAGACTGCCCATATACGGTCGAACCAGCCGTTTGATCAATTTCCAGAATTCTTTCATCGCTTCTTATCCACAGTATAATTATACAAAGATAAGAATTTTACACGAATCGGCAAAGCCAATGGAAAACAAAGCGGATACGGCGGCAGAAAACCTCGTAATCCAGGCTCTCGGCGTTATCGGAGGGCTTGTTGTTGCTAAACGTGATACCGGAAGTGAAATAAAGCAGCGGAAAAGGGGAGTCCTTGAAGGCGCTTCGGTCTGCAAGATGATAAAACACCTCGGTAAAGGACTTGCTGCCATAGTAATCGAAACATAGATCCAGTTTGCACTCGGGGTGATGAACCAGATCACGGGCCGCCTGAGCGTCCCCCTTGAGCCGCTCGTTGCCCAGCATGATCAGGTAATCCTTCCTGTCCGCGTGAACGGGGGAGAGCGTGGCGCCGACCTGGTCGATGTTCACCAGCATCCGGATATCTTTTTCGCGGATGGGTTTTCCGCTCTCCGCGTCCGTCAAAGCCTCTTCCTTCAGCAAACTGGCAAAATTCCGTGCCCCTGCGCTGCCTTTTTCCTTCCCGTCGAAAACGACGAAAATCAGCGGGCAGGAAGGGCTGGTTCCCAGCGTCTTGCGGCTGGTAAACATCCGCGCGAGAGAGGTGACCGCCACCGTCCCGGAGGCATTGCTGTCCGCCCCCGGGAAAAGCCGGCCGCCCAAAGAGCCGAGCGCATCGCTGTGGGCGCAAATCACGACATAGCCCGCCTCCCGGCGTTGCTTGGGGTATAAAATACCGGCAACGCTGTGGATAAGACAGGTGGAGTCCTGTGAGGGACATAGAAGATAGTAAGAGGAGTCCGCAAGCGGCGCGAGCTTCGACTTTTCAAACTGCCGCTGTACCCAGCGCGAAGCGAGTACGCCGCCGGGCGTTCCGCTGGCGCGCCCGCCGCAAAGGCTGTCACACAGATAGCCCACTTCCGCTTTCAGGCGGGCAGGATAGACCGTCCCCGCCGCCGCATTCTCAAAATAGGAAAACGCCGACTGAGCCAAAAGGGGAGTAACACCCATTAAAGCAGTCAGTATCAGCACAATAATGCTCGTTTTCAGGCAACTCATCGGCAAATGGCAGGATTTTCGTATCTTTGCGGTCGCGAAATTAGGAAAAAGTTTTGAAACACAGCATACGCAAACCCCTCCTTTTGTTTTTGGCCGTCCTTTTGTCGGCGTGCTGGTGTCGTGCCCAGTACGACACGGAGGTGTTCATGCTGCGCGGAAAAAGGGCGCTATCGGAAGGACGTTACGCCTCCGCCATTGAAAACTTCAACATTCTTTCGCGTCTGGATACCAGTGACTGCTATACCTTCTTTTTCCGGGGTATCGCCAAATACAATCTGGGTGATTTGCGGGGTGCAAAGGCAGACTTCGACCGTTGCATCCGCGTCAATCCCGTTTTTACCTCCGGCTATCACTACCGGGCGATTGCCGAAAGCCGGATGGGGGACTACGACAGCGCCCTGGCGGATTTGGAAAAGGCGCTTACGCTTCGTCCGGGTTTTTCGGGCCTCTATTACAGCCGGGGAGTAACCTATTTCCTGTCGCGACAGTTTGAGAATGCGGTGGCGGATTTCGATTATTATATCAATCATGAACCCAAAGACCCCTCGGCCTACCTGAACCGGGGTGCCTCCCGCCTCTACCTCAAGGATACGCTTGCCGCGCTCAGTGACTATAACAAGGCCATCCGTCTGGACCGTTTCGACCCGGAAGGATACCTGCGCCGAAGCCGTCTGTATGCCGAAAAAGGGGAGTATGACAAAGCCCTGCAGGACATCACCCGTTCCATTGAGCTGGAACCCAAAAATACCTTTGCCTATTTCAACCGCGCCTTGATGCACTATGAGCGCAAACAATACAACGAGGCGATGGATGATTTCAACCGGGTGCTCAAGGATGAACCGGGCAACTCGCTGACACGGTATAACCGGGCCTTGATTTACGCCCAGGTGGGCCGATACGAAGACGCCCTCACGGATTTCGACCGCGTGCTGGACACCAATCCCGAAAATGTGCTCGCCCGCTTCAACCGGGCCTCCGTTTTCGTGGAAATGGGACGTTGGCGCGACGCCCTGGATGACTATGACAGCGCGATTGCCCTCTATCCGGACTTCGCCAAGGCCTATATGAACCGCTCCTATGTCAAGAAGAAACTCGGCGACAACCGCGGTTCGAAAAGGGACTATGACACGGCCCGGGAGAAGGTGAAGGCCTATCGGGAAGGGGGCCCCGGAGATCGTTCTCTGGCCGACACTTCCCGAAAATACAGTTCCCTGCTGGCGTTGGACGCCGATTTTGCCCAGAACAACTTCAACGACGAACTGCTGCAATATCGTGACGTGGACGTGCAACTGCGCCCGATGTTCCGTTTTGCCGTCTCGTCCGGCGACCGTACGAACTACGCCCTTTCCCGCCGCTTCGAACACCCGGCCGTCAGCCGCTTCTGCGCGGCCCAGCCCGTGGGCGTGGACCTCGCCCAGAAAGATGCCCCCGCCGAAGGCGTTCCGGCCCTGCGTGAAGGAGCGAACGACTTCGTCCTTTCCATGGACGCTTGCAGCCGGAAACAGTACAACCTGGGCCTGGAACGCATCGGGAAGGCGCTGGAGAAGAGTTCTCAGGAGCCGGCCTGGCACATGGCTTTCTATCTGATGAACCGGAGCGTGCTGCGGGCGGAAGTAATCGACTTCATTTCTTCCATCGAGGAAAACGTCCAGGTGCTTTCCATGGATGACAGCGGACAGACGCGCGCCCGCGTAAGGGATAAAGTAACACGGAAATACGATTACTCGGAGGCCGTCAAAGACCTCGACGAGGCTATTCTGCTGCTGCCGGATATGCCGCACCTCTATTTCAACCGGGGCAACCTCTACAGCCTGGGCGGAGATCCCGTCAGAGCCATCGGCGAATACACCCGGGCGCTGGACCTTTATCCCTATCTGGCGGATGCCTATTTCAACCGGGGGCTGGTGCAGATTTACCTGAAAGACCGCGAGAAGGGATGTATCGACATGTCCCGGGCGGGCGAATTGGGCATTCCGGATGCATACGGCATCATCAAGAAATATTGTGAGGAGAGCCGCTGATGTTGATTTTCAAGAGTTTTTCCAGTGGGAGCTGCGGCAATTGCTACTATGTCGGCAACGGCAGGGACGGCATACTCATCGATGCCGGCATCAGCCTTCGCCGCCTGAAAAAGTATCTCTCAGAAGAGGGAATGGACTACTCCTGTTTCAGCGCCGTGCTCATCACGCACGACCACCTGGACCATATCCGCCACCTGGGCAGTTTCTGCAAGCGCATTCAAAAGCCGGTCTATACCACCTCCGTCCTGCACGAAGCCCTCTCCAGGCATTCGTTTACCCGCGATTACATCGCCTCCTGCCGCGTCCTGCTGCCCGATGAGGGGCTCTCACAGGTGGGGCCTTTTACGGTGCGCTGGTTCGAAGTCCCGCACGACGCCACCCAGACCGTCGGTTATCAGTTGGCAACCCCCGAGGGAAAACTGGTGATGATGACCGATGTGGGGCGAATGACCGATGAAGCCGTCGCGCTGGCCCGCGAAGCCGATTTTCTGGTGATGGAATCCAATTACGACATGGATATGCTCATGTCGGGCCCCTATCCCCACGAACTGAGGATGCGCATCTGCGAGGGGCACGGCCACCTTTCCAACGATGAAGCGGCTTCCGCCCTCAAACGCATCGTCCACCCCGGACTGAAGGCCGTTTTCCTCTGCCACCTCAGCGAGAACAACAATACGCCCAAACTCGCCTTCGACGCCTGCCATCAGGCGCTGGAAGAAGCCTGCAAAGGGGCATCCAAGCCCGTTCTGAGAACCCTTCCCAGACAGACGCCGTCGGAATTATTTACTTTGGAAAAATAGGCCGTCGAGGTGAAAATCAACCACGCCTGCCAATACGGCGAAAGCGCAATCCCATCACGCCCCAGAAGGCCTCTCCGAAAATGCTGCCGGACATTTTGGACGTCCCTTCCGTGCGGTCTACGAAAATGATGGGAACTTCCTTGAGGGTAAAGCCCAGCCGCAGGGCGGAGTATTTCATTTCAATCTGGAATCCATAGCCCTTCATCCGGACCTTGTCCAAGCGCATGGCTTCGAGTACCTCTCGGCGGTAGCAGATAAATCCGGAGGTGGAATCATAGACTTTGATGCCCAGCACCGTCCGCACATAGACCGACGCAAAATAACTGATTAGCACACGGCCGATGGGCCAGTTGATGACGCTGATGCCGTTGCAGTAACGCGAACCGACGGCCACGTCGGCACCGCCATCGCGGCAGGCCTCCAGCAGGCGGGATAGGTCTTCGGGATTGTGCGAGAAGTCGGCATCCATTTCGAAAATGAAGTCGTATCCTTTCTCGCAGCACCACTTGAAGCCGGTCAGATAGGCTGTCCCGAGCCCCAGTTTACCGCTGCGCTCAATCAGGAATAGCCGCTCGGGAAACTCCTGCTGCAGCCCCTTTACAATCGCCGCCGTCCCGTCGGGGGAACCGTCATCGATAATCAGGATGCTGAAATCATCATACAGCGAAAAGACGCGGCGAATCATCTTTTCGATGTTCTCCTTTTCGTTGTAGGTGGGAATGATGACGATATTGCGGCTCATACGCGCTTAGGATTTGGCGCCGTTCGGAGCAATGGGAAAGCCGCCGCGCATCTCGCCGATATCGATGGGACCGTTGCCACTCTCGTATTTTTCAATATTCTCCTTGAGGGCCAGATACAGGCGTTTGGCGTGCTCGGGCGTCATCAGGATACGGCTGCCGACCTCGGGCTGTTTCATACCGGGAAGCATGGCGGCAAAATCAAGGATAAACTCACTGCGGGAGTGGGTGATGATGGCAAGATTGGAGTAGCAGCCCATAGCAATTTCAGGCTTCACCTCAATCTGGAGGTTGTTATTGTTTTCTTCCATAATGCACAAATATAAAAATTATTTTCCGCCTGTGCAAACGACGCCGGAGCGCTTGAGGGCCTGGAAGAGTTTTTCGGTAGGAAGCCCCATCACATTGTGGTAGGAGCCGTCGATTCCCTCGATGGCGGCAGAACCGATCCATTCCTGGATGCCGTAGGCTCCCGCCTTGTCATAGGGGCGGTATCGGTCGACATAGTAGGCGATGTCCTGTTCATCCAAAGGAGCAAAGCGCACCCGGGTGATGTCGATAAAGGACTCCTGTGAACGAAGGCTTCGGAGCGTAACGCCCGTTATGACGCGATGCTCCCTGCCGGAGAGTTCCCGCAGCATCCGGAGCGCGTCTTCGCGGTCGTGCGGCTTGCCCTGGGCTTCGTCTCCCAAAAACACCAACGTATCCGCCGTAATCAAGAGTTCATCCGCTTCCAGCGGACGGTGAAAGCCGCTCGACTTTCCCTCGGAAAGATAGCGGGGGATTTCCTCGACGCTCATGCCCTCCGGAATATTCTCCACGAACGAAGTCTGCGCATCCACGGTGAACGCGAGGTCCAGCGAGGCGAGCAGTTCCTTCCGGCGGGGAGAAGCGCTAGCGAGAATCAGTTTCATTTCGAACAGGTTTTCTGGCGGAAAGCCTCGTAGAGAACGATGGCGGTGGCCACGGAGACGTTGAGCGAAGAGATTTCACCGACCATGGGAATGGCACAGCGCTCGTCGCAGAGAGAGAGCAGGCTGTCGCTGATGCCTTTCCCTTCCGACCCCATCACGATGGCGAGCGGGCCGCGAAGGTCGGTCTCATAGAGGGAACCGGCGGCTTTTTCGGTCGCTGCGACCAGTTTGAACCCGTTCTGTTTGAGCAGATAGGCCGCCAGACGCAGGTTCGGCACTTTGCTGGTATCGATACGCAGAAGCGCGCCCGCGGAGGCCTTGACGGCTTCCGCATTGACAGCGGCACCGCCTTTGGCGGGCACGATGATACCCTTTCCACCGCAGCATTCGAGGGTACGTGCGATGGCTCCCAGGTTGCGGACATCGCTCACGCCGTCCAGAATGACCAGTACGGGTTCTTCGCTGGTAGCCAGCGCGTTGTTGACCAGGGTCTCGATATCCACATAGTCAATCTCCGCAAGCAGGGCGACCACGCCCTGATGGGCACCGCGCACCTCGCGGTTGAGTTTCTCCACGGGCACATACTGGTAAGGGATGTCGTTCTCGCCGATACAGGTAATCAGTTCGCGGAAGGCAGGACCCTCCATGCCCTGTTTGAGGAGCACTTTCTCGATTTTCTTCCCGGCGCGGATGGCCTCGAGGACGGGATGGATACCAAAGAGTTTTTGCATATCAGAGTTGTTCGGACAGTTCGAGCCACTCGGCGGTCAGACTGTCGATGTTTCGTTTGTTTTCCAGATACTGACGGGTGAGTTCCATGATGTCGTCGCCTTCGGAAGGGGACTGCAGGCGGTCTTCTATCCCTTTTTGAACGGCTTCCATTTTGGCAATCTCCTTCTCCAGATAGTCGGCGCGGTTCTTGAGTTTGCGCTGTTCCTTGCTCAGGCCTTTCTGCTGCTGAAACTGCTGCCGGGAAGCGGCCTTCGTATCGTTTTCGGGCGGGACGGCAACCTTTCCCTCATCCGAAGGAGCCTTGCGTTCCAGTTCGCTGAGGGACTCGATTTTCCGGCTGCGCAGGAAAGCCTCGATGCCGCCCAGGTGCTCCTTGACGTGACCGTCCCGGAATTCGTACACCTTGTCCACCAGGCCGTCGAGGAAGTCGCGGTCGTGGGAGACGATGACCAGGCTACCGTCATAACGCTGCAGGGCCTGTTTGAGGATATCCTTGGAGAGAATATCCATATGGTTGGTCGGCTCGTCGAGGGCCAGGAGGTTATAGGGATGGAGCATCAGTTTGGCCATGGCCAGGCGCGCCCGTTCTCCGCCGCTGAGCACGGCCACTTTCTTGTCAATATCTTCGCCCTTGAACAGGAAGGCGGCCAGAATGTCGCGAAGTTTGAGGCGGATATCGCCGACGGCAATCCGGTCGAGGGTGCCGAAGACGCTTTCCTGCTTGTCGAGCACATCTTCCTGATTTTGGGCATAGTAGCCGATATGGACATTGTGTCCCACGCGGGCTTCTCCGGAAAGCGGATCCAGTTCCCGCATCAGGATGCGCATGAGCGTGGTCTTACCTTCGCCGTTGCGGCCTACGAGCGCCACCTTCTCCCCGCGTTTTATCTCCAGATTCGCCCCGGAAAAAACCACTTTGAGAGGTTCTCCGGCGGTTTTGGACGGGTATCCCGCCTTGAGGTCACGGGTGAAGAAGACGACATCGCCGCTGCGGGGGGCCGGGGGAAACTTGACGTTCATCGCCGCCTTGTCCTCCAGGTCCACTTCGATGCGCTCCAACTTTTCGAGCGCCTTCACGCGGGACTGCACCTGATTGGACTTGGTGGGTTTGTAACGGAATTTCTCAATGAATTCTTCCGTCTTTTCTATCATCCGCTGCTGGTTCTCGAACGCGGCCCGCTGCTAGGCAATCCGTTCGGCGCGCAGGAGTTGATATTTGCTGTAGGGGACTTTGTAGTCGTGAATATGACCGAGCATGATCTCGACGGTACGCGTGGTCACGTTGTCGAGGAACTTGCGGTCGTGGGAAATCAAAACGAGCGAGCCGCGATAGTCTTTCAGGTAGCTCTCGAGCCACTCAATGGATTCGATATCCAGGTGGTTGGTGGGCTCGTCGAGCAATAGGACGTCGGGCGATCCCAGCAGAATTTTGGCGAGTTCGATGCGCATGTTCCAGCCCTGAGAGAAGGTCTCGGTGGGGCGGGAGAGTTCCTCTTTCTTGAAACCCAGGCCACGAAGGGTCCGTTCCGCCAGGACCGTCGGGTCCTCGCTGCGCAGGAGGGAGAGCTGGTCGGTCAGCTCGTTCATCTTCACGATAAGCGCCGAGTATTCATCTGATTCATAATCCGTTCTCTCGGCCAATTGAAGAGATACTTCATTCAGCTCATCCTCCATTTCATACAGGTGCGCAAAGGCAGTCAGCGCCTCATCGAGCACGCTGCGGCCTTTGTGATGCTGCATAATCTGGGGGAGATAGCCGATGCGCACGCCGCCCGGCACTTCCACTTTGCCGGAAGTGGGCGTCTGCTCGCCGCAGATGAGTTTGAGAATGGTGGATTTGCCCGCTCCATTCTTGCCCACCAGCCCGATTTTATCATTTTCACTGATGTGGAAATTGATGTTGTCGAGCAGGGTAAAGCCGCCGTAGGCGACGGTGAGGGCATTGATGGAGATCATGGGCCGACCGGGGTTAAAAGCCGCCTACAGGCGCTCCAGGGCGCTTTTCAGGGCTTCTATCTTGGCCACAGCATCCGCCTCTTTCTTCCGTTCGGTGGCGACCACCTGCTGGGGAGCGCCGGAAACGAACTTCTCATTGGAGAGTTTCTTGCGGACACCCACAAGGAAGCCTTCCAGACGGGTGATTTCCGCCTCGATCTTGCTCTTTTCCCCAGCATTGTCTACGAGGCCTTCAAGCAGGATGTCAATCTTGGCGGTACCGGCCATCACGGTCGCCCCGGCACCGGAGATTTCGGCGAGCGGTTCGACATTGGCGAGTTTCACCAGCACGGAAACCATGTTTTCCGGGAAGGCGGTGAGTTTGACCTTGAGCGCCTGTTTGGGGGAAAGTCCTTTCTCCTGACGCAAGCCGCGCACACCGGCAATCGCCACCTTGGCGGTCTCAAAGGCGGCAATCCGCTTTTCATCAAACGCAGCGGCCTTGGGATAGGGCTGCAGCATGATGGTCTGGCCGTCTCTGGGTGAGAGGTCCTGCCAGAGCTCTTCGGTGATGAAAGGCATGATGGGATGAATCATCTTCAAGAGCTCCTCAAAGAAAGCGAGGGTGGCTTTCAGGGTCACCGCATCCATCTTTTCTCCGAAAGCGGGTTTGACGAGTTCCAGATACCAGCCGCAGAAATCGTCCCAAAAGAGTTTGTAGGCCGTCATCAGGGCATCGGAGATACGGAACTTGGAGAAGTGGTCTTCAATCTGGCTGACAGCCTGAGAAAGGCGGTCGGTGAACCATTGGACCGCCACGGCGTTCTCCGCGCTTTGCGCCTTGTCTTCCGCCTCCCAAAGGCCAATTAGGCGGTAGGCGTTCCAAATCTTGCCGCAGAAACCGCGTCCCTGCTCAATCATCGCCTCATCATAGAGGATGTCGTTGCCGGCGGAGGAACAGAGCAGCATCCCCAGACGCACGGAGTCCGCACCGTATTTTTGAATCAGTTCGAGAGGGTCGGGGGAGTTGCCGAGCGTCTTGCTCATCTTGCGGCCCAGTTTGTCGCGGACGATACCGGTCAGGTACACGTTGCGGAACGGGACGTCGTGCATGAACTCATTTCCGGCCATGATCATACGGGCCACCCAGAAGAAGAGGATGTCCGGACCGGTCACGAGGTCGTTGGTAGGGTAGTAGTACTTGAGGTCGGCGTTGCCTTCCTTTTCGGGATGTCCGGCTTTCTGCGTATCGAACACGCTGATGGGCCAGAGCCAGCTGGAGAACCAGGTATCGAGCACGTCCTCATCCTGACGCAGGTCTTCCGCCTTGATGGAGGGATCCAGTTTGCGGGCGGCTTCCAGGGCGGCCTCGGGGCTGTTTTCGACCACATAGCGGCCATCGGGCAGATAGTACGCGGGAATACGCTGGCCCCACCAGAGCTGGCGGGAAATGCACCAGTCGCGCACGTTTTCCATCCAGTGCTTGTAGGTGTTGCGGTATTTGTCGGGAATGAGCTTGACCTTGCCGCTCTCGACGCTTTCGAGGGCGTCCTTGGCCAGGGCGTCCATTTTGAGGAACCACTGGGCGGAAAGTTTGGGCTCGATCACGGCGTTGGTCCGCTCGGAGTAGCCGATCGGGGAGGTGTAGTCCACGGTCTTTTCGAGATTGCCGGCTTCTTCGAGCATTTTGGCGATCTTCTTCCGGGCGACGAAACGGTCTTCACCGACGAGAATCTGCGCGTCTGCCGTAAGTCTTCCGTGGTCGTCGATGATGTCGATGACGGGGAGGTGATGGCGCAGGCCGATTTCGTAGTCGTTGACATCGTGGGCGGGGGTGACCTTCAGGCAACCGGTTCCGAAATCCATCTCGACGTAACTGTCTTCAATGATGGGAATCTCCTTGTTAATCAGGGGAATGAGCACCTTCTTGCCTTTGAGCCAGTGGTAACGCTCGTCGTCGGGATTGATACAGACGGCGGCGTCGGCCATGATGGTCTCGGGGCGGGTGGTGGCCACGACAATGTATTTGTCCGTAGCTTTTCCGTTGCCGTCCGAGATAAAATAGCGCATATGGTAGAACTTGCTCGGGGTATCCTTGTGGATGACCTCCTCATCGCTGACGGCGGTAAGGCCTTCGGGATCCCAGTTGACCATCCTGACGCCCTTGTAGATGTATCCTTTCTTGTAGAAATAGACGAAGGTATTGATGACGGCTTCGCTCAGGTCGGGGTCCATCGTGAACTTGGTGCGGTCCCAGTCGCAGCTGGCGCCGAGTTTGCGCAGCTGGCTGAGGATGATGCCGCCGTGCTTTTCTTTCCACTCCCAGGCGTGCTTGAGGAACTCCTCACGGGTGAGGTCTTCCTTGCTGATGCCTTCGGCCTTGAGCTTGGCGACCACCTTGCTCTCGGTGGCGATGCTGGCGTGGTCCGTACCGGGCACCCAGCAGGCGTTCTTGCCGTCCATGCGCGCCTTGCGGACGAGCACGTCGTTGAGCGTGTTGTTGAGCACGTGGCCCATATGGAGAATGCCCGTCACGTTCGGCGGGGGAATAACCACGGTATAGGGAGTCCGGCTGTCCGGCTCGGAATGGAAAAACTTGTTCTGCAGCCACCAGGCGTACCATTTGTCTTCTACCTGGGAGGGGTCGTAATACTTCGCTTGGATATCCATCACGCTCGAGAGTTAATAAATCCTGCAAAGATACCAAAATTCCGGCAGATTTTTGGTTATCTGTCAAAATATCTCTAAATTTGGCTATAAGAAAAAACCGATATGAAACGTTGTTATATCTGGATGCTGGCCGCCGTCCTTCTCTGCGGTCCCGTGGTCTCCTGCAACAAAGACAATCCCGCTCCCGAACCGCCCGTCAATCCGCAGCCGATTCCGCCGTTTACCCCCGACGAAGGCAAATACCTCCGGACGCTGGATTCGGATGAGAGCAAGTCCTATGTGACCATTCTCTATACGGGCATGGGATCGGACGGGACCCTCAAAGAAATGTCCGAATTGATCTGTTATCCGGACTTGAGCGACGACAAGAAGCCGGCCAATCTGGGAATCGGATGCCATATCACCATTACCAGCGATGCCCAGCGGCCTTCCAACTACCGGAACCTGTCGGCGATGACAGACGTCTTCGTCTTCTCGAAGTTGCTCGTCCCAACGGGCACGCTGGTCGTTATGCCCGACTACGAAGGCTACGGCTCCACCGGTGCAAGCCCCCATCCGTACCTGCAGCGGGACGTGACCGCGCGTCAGGTGATTGCGGGCGCCATGGCGGCACTGCAATGGCTTCAGCAGGAAAAGGGGAAGACGATGGCCGACGGCTGGAAAAGCGTCGCGTTCGGTTATTCCCAGGGGGGCGCCGTTGCCGCCAGCGTCCTGCGCTATTACCAGGAGAACCGGCTGGACGGACTCAACCTCAGCGCAGCCGCCTGCGGTGACGGTCCCTATGATCCGATGGCTACGCTCAAGCAATACATCGATGACAACAAACTGTATATGCCCGTTTCTCCCGCCCTGGTGCTGAAAGGATTCGTGGATTGCAACGCGGAGATGAAGCAGCTCGGATTCACCTATGCCGATTTTATGACGGAAGGATTCATCCAGACCGGCATTTTCGACGAACTGTCCGGAAAGGAAAAGGATACCGATGCGATTCATTCTATGTTCCTGC